>WLMP01000099.1 GCA_009700155.1 Actinomycetota bacterium | reverse complement strand
TGGCATGACTTGCTCTTCATGTGTAAGTACGATTGAAAAATCTTTGAATAAATTGCCAGGTGTTCAATCGGTTGTAAACCTAGCTATGGAATCAGCGCACATTATTGCACCTGAAAATATCTCAGAAGAGCAGATCATAAAAACTATTAGAGATTCAGGTTACCAAGCAAGTAGTTTTAAAGGTGAACGCGAGTCATTTGAGAGATCAAATAAACTAGGTATTCGTTTGCTATTTACCTTCTTATTCACAGTTCCGATCATTGTAATCTCTATGATTGATCAGTTGCACTCAGATATTGATAAGCAATTACTATCATTAATTGACCAATTAAATATCTTATTCTCTGAGAATAATCGAGATTTAGTTATTAACTATCCAAATGCACCTATGAGTAGTTGGCTTTTAATATTTTTATCAATTCAAGTTGTATTCATACTTGCCTGGCCGATTCATAGAGCAGCCATTAAAAACATATTGAACCCAACCATGGACACATTAGTATCACTTGGGTCGATAATTGCATTTACATGGAGTGCTTATTCAGCTTCAGTGTTTAATCCCGAAGATCAGAGCATGCCATCTATATATGCAGAGGTATCTTCTGCTCTAATTTTCTTTGTGATGTTGGGTCGATACTTAGAGCATAGGGCTAAACGTAAAGCTGGATCGGCATTAGCTGAGTTGTTTAAGTTATCCGCTTCCGATGTTGAGGTACAGGTAAATGGAATTACTAAAACTATTCCAATTAGTGAGCTAGAAATTGGAGATATATTTGTTGTTAAGCCTGGTGATCGAATTGCAACTGATGGCATTGTTATATCTGGTTTTAGTACAATAAATAACTCATTTATAACTGGTGAGTTTACTCCAGTAGAAATTTCAGAAAATAGCTTGGTGTTTGCAGGTTCAATTAATAACAATGGAAGCTTGATTGTAAAAGCTACTCGAGTAGGTTCAGATACTGAATTAGCACGGATTACAAAAATGGTGCTCGCTGCCCAATCAGAGAAAGCTCCAGCGCAGCAGCTTGCGGACAGGATAAGTAGAGTTTTTGTACCAAGTGTTTTACTGCTTGCAATCGCTACTTACATCGCTTGGTACTTATCTGATGCATCTATTTCTAAATCAGTTGCAACAGCAGTTTCAGTGCTTGTAATTGCATGTCCGTGCGCTCTTGGCCTAGCAACACCCATTGCTTTAATGGTGGCATCAGGCAAAGCAGCCAGGAAAGGAATAGTTATTAGATCCCCAAGGTCTATTGAAAAAGCAGTAGGAATAACTGATGCGGTCTTTGATAAAACCGGCACTATCACTACTGGAAAAATGGAACTACTTGAAATGATATTAATTGATAATCCACTAGGTAAACAAAGTACTGAAATTTCTGCTGGTAATTTAATGAGTTATGCACTGAGTATAGAGAGTATGGATTCACACCCTATTGCAATTGCAATCTCAGATTCACTCTCAAAACAAGGAGTTAATAAACTGCCAGTAACAGAGTTTGAACATACTCCTGGAGTTGGTGTTGCTGCTCGAATCAAGTCACCTGATGCCTCATCTAGCAAAGCTGTGTTGATTGGCTCGCCACTTTCTATTTCTAGAAGCACAACTGAATTTTCACCCAAGTTAACAGCTGCTATTGAAAATGCATATAGCCGTGCGAACTCTGTAGCAGTTTTAGCAATTGACGGATTAGCTTATGGCGTATTTGAGGTTGGGGATCAAATGAAGGCTGATAGTAAATTAGCAATCCAAAAGCTTGAAGAAACTGGAGTTAAGACTTGGCTTTTAACCGGTGATTCTGAAAATGCAGCAATATCTATGGGATCAAAGGTAGGCATACAAATTGATCATATTTATGCTTCAGCAACTCCTGAGGATAAGTTAAATTTTATTACTTCCCTCCAATCAAATGGAAAAGTACTAATGATTGGGGATGGGATAAATGATGCTGCAGCTATTGCTCAATCTGATCTAAGTATTGCAATGGGATCTGGTACTGACACTGCAATTGCTGCTGCAGATATAACCTTAATTCGCCCATCATTAATAGCTGCAATTGATGCGATCGCCATTTCACAAAAGACGGTAAGAATTATTAAATCAAATCTAGGATGGGCATTTTTCTATAATGTTGCAGCTATTCCAATTGCAGCTACTGGAAATTTATCGCCAATGTATGCAGCTGCTGCTATGTCACTATCTTCATTATTTGTGGTTTTAAATAGCTTGCGTATTAAGTAAATTGGTAGCGGGGGCAGGATTTGAACCTACGACCTCTGGGTTATGAGCCCAGCGAGCTACCGAGCTGCTCCACCCCGCGTCGGATATTTAATCTTAGAGCAGGTTGGGCTTTAAGCCCAATTAGATGAATTAATTATCTATTTTGTGCGGAAACTAAAGCAGAAATTGCAGCCTTAACTCTGGCCCTAGCGCGATCTTCTGCTGCACCATCTAAACGTTTTTGTGCAGCTTCTAACTCTGCAAATGCCGATTGTAATGAAGAAATTGCTGATCTAATTGCTTGACTAGTACCAACACCTTCATTTATTGGTGTGTTTGGCTGATTATTTGATGCATCAGTGCCAGAGTCACCACCAAATACTTGATCTAATGCTCCTTGAAGTGTTTCACTAAATCCAATTTGATCTCCAAAAGATACTAAAACCTTTTGCAGTAATGGATAGGCAGCTGTATTGCCAGTTGCTCTTACATAAACTGGTTGTACATAAAGTAAGCCCTTACCTACCGGTAAAGTTAACAAGTTTCCTAAGACAACATCGGCACCACCCTGACGTAACAAAGAAAGTGAAGTTGCAACCTCAGGCTTTGCTTCAAAGTTTGAAGCAACTTGAGATGGTCCGGCGACATTTGTTGAACGAGGAAGTTGCAGTACGGTAATTTTTCCATAGTTATCGCCAGCATCAGCATTAACGATTGCTACCGCAGTTAAGTTCTCCCGGCCACCACGTGGAACAAATGGTGTGTATAGAGAGAAGGTTGGCTTATCTTGTCCTGGAATCTGCATTGTTAAGTAATACGGAGGCTGAACTCCAGAGTTTGCACCAAAGCTAGAAGGATCTAGTGGTATTCGCCAGAAATCTTGTCCGCCATAAAAAGCTTCAGCGGTAGTAACGTGATATGCGCTCAAAATATCTCTTTGCACTCGGAACATATCCTCTGGGTATCGAATGTGTGAAAGTAGTTGCTTTGAGATTTCACTCTTTGGCTTAACGCTTCCTGGAAATGCCTTGCTCCAGGTTGCAAGTACTGGGTCTTTTTCATCCCATTGATACAAAGAAACTGTTCC
>WLMP01000098.1 GCA_009700155.1 Actinomycetota bacterium | reverse complement strand
GGGGACAGGTTTTTGCCTGCCATCCAGATACCTCAATAGCAGTTATTGAGGCTGTAAGACGAAATATTGGTGGAGAGCTTCCAATAATTGCAAAACTCTCCCCAGATGTAACAGATATTGTTTCAATTGCTCAAGCTGTTATTAATGCTGGTGTTGACGGTTTGGCGTTAATAAACACTTTACTGGGAATGGTTATCGACACAAATAGTATGAGACCAAAGCTTGCTGGTAAGACTGGCGGCTTATCAGGACCTGCAATTAGACCAGTCGCAGTCCGTGCTATTTACCAAGTTCATCAAGCATTTCCTAACACACCAATAGTTGGTATGGGTGGTGTAGCAAGTGGTCGTGATGCCTTGGAACTAATTCTTGCTGGTGCTAGCGCTATCTCGATTGGTACTGCCAGCTTTGGAAATCCAAATGCTGCAATGCAGGTTAAATCTCAGTTGTCTGAATTATTGATAGAACGTGGTTTCAATGATTTTAGAGATGCAATTGGTTTTGCGCATAGAGGTGTGTAATGAAGATGCCAATTATTCTTGCTTTAGATACAAAAGAAATTGAAGTAGCTGAAAAGTGGATTCTGGCCTCTTTGGACAAGATTGATCACTTTAAAGTAGGTCTTGAGTTCTATTTACGTCATGGCGCAGCTGGTATTGATCGGTTAAGACAGGTTGGAAAGTTTGATCTATTTTTAGATTTAAAGTTATACGATATTCCAAATACGGTAAAGGGCGCTGTTGAATCAGTTGCTAGATTAGAACCTAAATTTTTGACAGTCCACGCTGCTGGTGGAGTAAAAATGATTTCAGAAGCTGCAAAAGCATTACCTAATGGATCTATTACTGCCGTGACAGTACTAACCTCATTTTCTGAGCAAGATTTTCATGCAATGGGTCAAGCACAAAGTATTGAAGAGACTACGAAAAGCTGGGCCAACATTGCACTTGCCTCTGGAGCTACCTCACTAGTTTGCTCGCCATTTGAAGTTGGATCACTAAGAAAGTTATCAGAGTCTGCTGTGCTGATTACTCCTGGAGTTAGATTAGAAGGAGATGATATGGCAGATCAGGTAAGAGTAATGTCGCCAAAAGATGCTTTATCTGCCGGGGCTAACTTTGTTGTAGTAGGCCGTTCAATTACAAAGTTATGGGATGGGTCTGATTTTAAGATGCGAGAGAAAATAGATCTTATTTCAAATACGTTGGTCTAATGCAACCACCTAAGATAAGTAATCGCTTCCGTAGAAAAGCTGGCGAAAAAGCTGTGGCTGCGCGTAGAGAGCGCGCAACGATCAAAGCATTGGTAGCTAGTGGTGAACTTTTCTTCTTTGACCTTTTTAAAGATGAGCGTAAATCTATCGCCCGAATGAAGTTGATTGACTTGCTTCAATCCGTGCCCGGAATAGGAAAAGTTAGAGCAGAATTAATACTAGATAGAACTAAGATCTCTCCTTCGCGTAGGATTGGAGGAGTCGGTCATCGCCAGCTAGAACTGCTCAGAGAGGAGTTTTTACTTATGAAGAACTCACCACAGAGCGGAAAATTACTAGTTGTGTCCGGACCAAGCGGTGTAGGAAAAAGTACAATCACAAATAAGCTAAGAACAGATGAGCGCTTCTGGATTTCAGTCTCAGTTACTACTAGAAGAATTCGTACAGGTGAAGTCGATGGTGTTGATTACCATTTTGTAAGCGATGATAAATTTGAAGAAATGATAAAGGCAAATGAGTTTCTTGAATTTGCCGAGTTTGCTGGCGCTAAATATGGCACTCCAAAAAAAGCTGTTGAGAGCGCACTACAATCAGGGAAAAATGTAATTCTCGAAATTGAGTTAAATGGTGCAAGGCAGGTTAGGAAAAGCTCTAAAGAAGCAATAATGATCTTTATTGAACCACCATCTTGGGAGGAATTAACAACAAGATTAACTAACCGTGGTACAGAGTCCGAGAATTCCACTCTGGCCCGTCTAGATAGAGCCAAAGAAGAGTTGTCAGCCGCCTCTGAGTTTGACTATGTGCTGGTTAATCATGAGGTAGAGCAGTCAGTATCAGAACTGGTATCTTTAGCCCTTCGATAGTCAATAAAAGGGGCATTATGAGCAATCAAGCATTAGATGGCATTACAAATCCACCTATAGATGCTTTACTAGATAAAGCTGGTTCAAAATATAGTTTAGTTCTCTACGCTGCAAAGCGTGCCCGTCAAATTAATGCTTATTACTCTCAATTAGGTGAAGGTCTATTGGAGTATGTCGGTCCACTAGTTGAAACTTATGTTCACGAGAAACCGCTTTCAATTGCACTACGCGAGATTAATGAAGGCCTTCTTACAATTGAGAATTTGGAACCAAAGCCAGCTGATTCAGCGAGCTAAGCATTCACCATGTTTCCCCGTGGTCGTAAGTTAATTCTTGGTGTAGCAGGAGGAATTTCTGCTTACAAGTCTTGTGATTTGCTTCGCAGACTTCAGGATGAAGGCTTCGTAGTTGATGTAGTTCCAACTGCAGCTAGTTTAAATTTTATTGGCAAGTCAACATGGGAAGCATTATCAGGCAGAAAAGTTATAACTGACCTTTGGTCTAATGTTGAAACAGTACCTCATATCTCTATGGCTAAAGAGAATGACTTAATAGTTATTGCACCAACTACTGCAGACTTAATAGCAAAGCTAGCTTCGGGCAGAGCTGATGATTTACTAACAAATATCGTGCTGGCTTCAACCGCCATTAAGTTTCTTGTTCCGGCAATGCATCCTGAGATGTGGGTAAATCCAGCAACAGTTGAAAATGTAGAAGTATTAAAGCGCAGAGGCTTTATTGTGATTGAACCTGATGAGGGACGAATGACTGGATCCGATTACGGTATTGGCAGATATCCTGAAACTTCAAAAATTATTTCAACGATATACGCAAATACCAACCTGGTTAACGACTTAAAAGGTTACAAAATCATTGTTACTGCAGGGGGAACCAGGGAACCAATCGATCCAGTTAGATTTATTGGCAATCGTTCCTCGGGTAAACAAGGTTTTGCAATAGCTGCCGCGGCAGCAGCGCGTGGTGCACAAGTGCACTTAGTTGCAGCAAATACTGAGCTACCTTCAATAGAAGGGGTAGTAACGACTCATGTTGAAACAGCTGAACAAATGACAGCGGTTTTAGAAATAGAATTTCCTCATTCAAATGCATTAATAATGAGTGCAGCTGTGGCCGATGCTAAGGTTAGGAACTACACAGATCAAAAAATTCGGAAAGAGAATCTAGAGACTTTAGAGCTAGAAAGTAATACGGATATTTTAAATCTGATCTCCAAGAGCAAGCGTAATAATCAATATATTGTAGGTTTTGCGGCAGAGACAACTAGTGACCAAGT
>WLMP01000097.1 GCA_009700155.1 Actinomycetota bacterium | reverse complement strand
TTTTGCCGTAAATATGCCCGCCAAATCAGTTAAAGTTCAGATTCAGCTTCCTCAGTAACAGAAGGAAACAATGAGTGCTGATCCAGTTCTTAGCTCCAAATCAATCTTGGATCGCCTTTCACTTACAGGGAAGAATGCATTAGTTACTGGCGGTAATAAAGGAATTGGTAGAGCCATTGCTCATGCCTATGCACAAGCCGGAGCCAATGTGGCAATTATTGGGCGAAATGAAAATGATAGTAAGGCGGTTTCAGAAGAGATTGCATCCTTGTATAAAGGGATCAAAGTAATTAATTTTACATGCGACGTAACGGTCGAAAACGAGGTGAATGCAACGATAGATGCTGTTGTAAAAGAGTTTGGCTCTCTTGAAATTGCTTGTAATAATGCTGGAATTGCCGAATGGGTTGATGCGCAAGATATGACATTTGCCAGTTGGAAAAAAATGATCAGTAACAATTTAGATTCAGCTTTTTTATGTGCACAGGCTCAAGCAAAATATATGATTAGGCAAGGTTACGGAAAAATAGTATTTACTGCTTCACTATCTGGAAAAGTTTCAAACTATCCTCAACATCAAGCTCACTACAACTCAGCAAAAGCCGGTGTTATTTCACTTGCCAGATGCCTTGCTACCGAATGGGCACCATATGGTGTGCGGGTTAACACTCTCTCCCCTGGTTTCACGATTACACCGCTTTTGGATGATTTAAAGAAGACTGAAATAGGTCAAAAGTATTATCCGGAGTGGATATCTAGAATTCCAATGAAGGTTATGGGTGAAGTTACAGATATGCAGGGGGCAGCTGTTTATTTGTCCTCAGAGGCATCTGATTACGCAACTGGTATGGACCTAGTTATTGATGGTGGGTATTTAGCATGGTAACTCAAGTAGATCCGGTGCTAAACACCAAAAGCATTATGGAAAGATTTTCACTTAAGGGTAAAACATCATTAGTTACTGGAGCAGGACAAGGTATTGGCCGCGCACTTGCCCATGGTTTAGCCGATGCTGGAGCTAATGTTGCCGTGATTGATTTAGATTTAAATCTTGCCGAGATTGTTGCTCAAGAGATAACCATAAGAAATCCTGATGTAAAAGTTGTGGCTTTAAAAGCGGATGTTACTAATCCGGATCAAGTAACAAATATGGTCGATGAAATCGTTAAAAACTGGGGGTCCCTTACAATTGCATGCAATAACGCCGGGATTGGTCAATGGGTAGATACACTAGATATGAGTTACGAAGATTGGCAGCGAATGATAAGAATTGATTTAGATTCTGTATTCCTGTGTGCACAAGCTGAAGCCAGACATATGGTTAAAAATAAATATGGAAAAATTATAAATACCGCATCAATGTCAGGCTACATTGTTAATTACCCGCAAGGACAGGCTCACTACAACACGGCAAAGGCGGGTGTGCTTTCATTAACAAGATGCCTTGGTGCAGAGTGGGCCGAAAAAGGAATCAGAGTCAATTCATTATCCCCTGGATACACCAGAACATCTCTAGTTGCAGATCTTTTAAAAACTGAGCTTGGTCAAAAAGTTAGTCCTATTTGGCTATCGCGAACTCCTCAAAATAAAATGGCAGAGGTTACCGATCTTCAAGGAGCAGTAAACTTCATGGCCTCTGAGGCGTCAGATTACATGACAGGCTCAGATATTGTTGTTGATGGTGGATATCTTGCCTGGTAGTTGTTTTAGTAGTTTATAAAGTATCTATTTATAAAACTATTTCTAAATTTCTTACTTGGATCATATTTTTTAAGTAACTCCTCAAAACTTGAATACTTTGGGTATCTACCGGCTAACTCTTCTTGTGATGTAGAAAGTAATTTACCCCAGTGTGGCCGGCCGGCATGCTTGCCAAGTATTTCTTCAATTTTTGCCAGAAAATTGGCTAGTGATTCAGATTTTTTCCACGTAAAGTGGAAACCAACTGTTTGCCTTCCATATGCACCACTAAGCCATAAATCATCAGATTGAATTGTTCTAATTTCTGTTGCATATACCCGATCAGCAATTTCATCGCCTATGTTCGATAATTCAGCTATATATTCACTAACATGAGAGCGATCAACTAGGTACTCGGTTTGAACTTCATCACCTGAGGCAGGTGATGAATCTAATTTAAAGTGAGGCAGTCGGTACAGCCACTTGCCGGAAGTGCCCATTTGATCCGTACAAGGTGATGGATCATTCACCTTAACTGGGTGTTGCTTAGCATTAGCAATATTTCCATCTAGCCAAACCGTAGGTAGCTGCGGAAGATTATTGTCATCTAGAAATTTCATCCAAATTTGTCCAGTTGTGTTCTTTTTCCAATTTGAAAAGTAGCTGACACTATAAGCTTTATCAAAAACAGCATCAAAGTTCTCCGCTATTGATTGTATACCGATATTTTCATAAACAAACTGCCTTATTGAGAAACTTTCAACAATTTTCAACCTTAGTCTTGTAAATACACCAAGCGCCCCAAGTGAAACAACAAAGCCTGGAAACTCTTCCGAATCTTCTCGAGCGATACTGTATAAATCACCAGATGCTAGGACCATTTCAATTCCGTCAACGCAATCTGACAAAACTGGGTTGCCACTTCCAGAGCCATGTGTTCCAGTAAGTACTGCTCCAGCTACGGTAATTTCGCCAAGGGATGCGGTGTTGAATAACGCCCAACCCTTTTTCTCGATGTATCTACATACATCGGCATATTGCATTCCAGCAGGTACTAAGGCAACTTTGTTTGTAGCATCGATCTCAATTTCATTACTAAGATTTTTTATTGAAATTTGAGTTTGAGCAGTATCTGCAATGTCATTAAATGAGTGTCCTGTTGCTAATACTTTTATGCCAGATGCCTTACTTACAATTGATTGAAGTTCAGAGGTGGAATCAATCTCAATACATTCTTTTGCAGAAAAGGTTAAATTTCCAGCCCAATTTTTCATGAAGACTTTTAATTAACCATTTGGAAGGACAATTGTCTTGCGACCTTTACCAGACTTAAAGGCTTGCAGCGCGGTTTCATATTGCTCTAGTGGATAGCGATCAGAAATCATCACATCTGCATTTAAAACTCCATTTGCAAACAATTCAACTGCGCGATCGAATGAATGTAGCACTGCCATCGAACCTACAATTGTGATTTCCTTGTTGTAAATCCAGAACGGCTCAATTTCAACTTTTGCATCATGATTTGCTACGCCAAATTGCAAAAATGTTCCGCCAGGCATCACATGTTTTAAGCCAGCTTTAATCGCAGCAACTACACCGGTGCAATCGATTACAACATCAAATCCTCTTGGTTGATCAAATTGATCTGCCGAAGTTGCTACATGCATGAAACCTAATGCTTTTGCTGTAACTAGTTTTTCATTGTTTAAATCTACGATTGAAACA
>WLMP01000096.1 GCA_009700155.1 Actinomycetota bacterium | reverse complement strand
TCAACTAGATCAGATCGAGAGTATCCAAACTTTATAAGTAATTTCACTAACTCTGACATAATAAAATTACTCTTACTGCTAATTGTTATTCTTGTAGAGCTTAAATCATTTGAAATTATTGGCTGTAAAAGCGCTCTGACTGAACAAACTACTACTTTAGTTTTACCTTTATTTATTTTATATAGTGCCTTAAATCGGGCGGTCACCGTATCTGGCTTAGGACTTAATCTTTCATGCGGCAAAGTTTCCCAAGCAGGAAAGTTAATTACATTATCGGCACCGATCCAGGATGATATTTCAGATGCAAGCTCTACTGCCTGTCGATTTGAAGTTGTAACAACTAAGAGCGGTGAAGGAGAATTCGCAACTAATAAACTATGCACAGATGATGGGGCGATTAAGTTCTCATTATTTCTTAAATACTCACCGATGGGTTCAGAAAGTGAATTAAACAGAGTTATCACATTTGACCCCTTCTCGTAAACGCCAGATACCCCCACTTCTAAAATGAAGGGGGGTGATGGTTAATTCTAAGGCCTATTTTCGGCGCTAACTGCCAATTGGTGTGCTTGATAAATAATTACCTGTAATGATTAAGCCATGAGTTCAACTACCGAAAACACCAGTCTGCGTAATGATGTTCGTAAGTTGGCAGATCTGCTTGGCCAGACTTTGGCCCGCCAGGAAGGTGAGGAGTTACTCTCATTAGTTGAAGCAGTTCGACTTAGTGTTCGCGAAGGTAAGCAAGATGAGGTACTAAGTAAATTAACAGATTCTCAAACTGTTTCATTGGTTCGAGCTTTTAGTAACTACTTTAATCTAGCAAATGTAGCTGAACAGGTTGATCGAACTAAGGTATTAGCTGAACAACGTGAAACAATTGGATCATGGATTAGTAGAACTATTGATCGCATATTAAAGGTTCAGGAAGCAACTAAAGATTTTGATAAAAAAGAACTACAAGAATGGTTAGATAATTTCTCAGTCCGACCAGTTTTTACTGCTCACCCAACCGAAGCAGCACGCAGATCTGTTTTAAGTAAGATGACAACTATTGCCCAGTTACTAGAGCAGCCTGATTCTCCAACAAAGAGTGAACGACTAGCAGAAACAATTGATTTACTTTGGCAAACAGATGAATTAAGACTTGGTAGGCCAGAGCCACTAGATGAGGCAGTGAACTCAATTTATTATTTAGATGAGTTACTGCAGGAAACTGTTCCCGAAGTTTTAGCTAGTTTTGCAAATGAGGTTAGACGCCTTGGGGTTGAACTCTCTCCTGATGCCAAACCACTTTCATTTGGTACTTGGATTGGTGGTGATAGGGATGGAAATCCAAATATCACAGCAGATGTAACCAAGTCAGCGATTCTGTTACAAAATTCTCACTTTACTAGGGCAATCAACAGACACTTAGATGAACTACGCCAAACATTATCGATCTCAACAAAATTGATTGGTGTAACCAAAGAATTAGAGGCATCACTAGCTCAAGACTTAGAAAAGCTTCCAGAAATTGAGGCTAGGTATCGCAGAATTAATGTCGAAGAGCCATACCGGCTAAAAGCAACTGCAATTGGGCATAAATTACTACTTACACAAGCCCGTCATGCATCTGGCTTACCTCACTTTTCTGGTCGAGATTATAAAAATACATCTGAACTACTACAAGATTTTGAGATTATGCACGCATCCTTACTTGCCAATAATGGTGAATTAATTGCTAACGGTTTACTAAATCGAATTTATAGAACAATAAGTGCCTTTGGATTAACTCATGCCACCATGGATATTAGAGAGCACTCCGGAGTACACCGCAATCTATTAACCCAAATCTATGGTGAATTAAGTAGTAGTCAAATATCTGAAGAGTTAAAATCTCAAGGTAAAAAAGAGATTAAGAATTTAGATGAGGTCGGTAAAAAGTGTTTTGATACTTTTGTAACAGTAAATGAGCTAATTGATCGATTTGGTTCAGAGGTAATTGAAAGTTATATCATCTCAATGACTAAATCAGCAGATGATGTACTAATTGCTGCTCTAATCGCAAAGCATGCCGGCTTACTATCACTTGATGATAAAAAAGCTTTTGCAAAAATTGGATTTGTGCCACTACTGGAGACTGTTGCAGAGCTAAGGGCGGCCGGTGAAATTCTTGATACTTTATTAAGTGATAAGAATTACCGACAGATTGTTTCACTTCGTGGTGATCTGCAAGAGGTAATGCTGGGTTACTCTGATTCAAATAAAGATGCTGGTATTACAACTAGCCAATGGGAGATTCATAAAGCACAACGTAAGTTAAGAGATATTGCAATTAAACATGGTGTTAAGTTGCGTCTATTCCATGGCCGAGGTGGTTCGGTTGGTCGTGGTGGTGGTCCAACTTATGACGCACTCATCGCTCTACCTTGGGGATCAATTGATGGTCACATCAAGATGACAGAACAAGGTGAAGTAATTTCAGATAAGTACGGCCTACCTGCATTAGCAAAAGAAAACTTAGAGTTAACACTTGCTGCTGCCCTTGAGGCAACAGTCTTAAATAGAAAGCCTCGGCAGTCGGTAGGAGATTTAAATAGTTGGAATGAGTGTATGGATTTGATTAGTGATAGCGCCTTTGCTACATATCGAAAATTAGTTGATAACCCAGATTTGCCGGCATACTTTTATCAATCCACACCAGTTGAGCAATTAGGAAATCTATTTTTAGGTTCAAGGCCATCTCGCAGACCAGATGCCTCGGCAGGTTTAGATTCACTGCGAGCAATCCCATGGGTATTTGGTTGGACCCAATCTCGACAAATTGTTCCTGGTTGGTATGGGGTTGGCTCTGGCTTAAAAGCTGCAAGAGAGGCAGGTAAAACTGAACTGCTTCAAACTTTACTTAAAGAGTGGCACTTCTTTAAAACCTTCATTAGTAATGTGGAAATGACACTTGCAAAAACTGATCTTGAAATTGCAGAAAGATATGTGAAAAGCTTAGTTGATCCATCGCTTCATAAAATTTTTGATCAAATAAAAACAGAGTTCGAATTAACTGTTAAAGAACTTATCCTTATGACTGGTGAAACTGAAATTCTTGGAAATCAGCCAATTTTAGCAAGGACCTTGCAGGTCAGAGATACCTATCTTGCTCCAATTCAATTGCTACAGGTATCCCTGTTAGCAAGAGTTAGATCCCAGCAGCAGGTTGATCCAGTTTTAACTAGAGCGCTTTTGTTAACTATAAATGGCGTGGCAGCTGGTTTAAGAAATACTGGCTGATCAATCGTTAAAGCTAGTTTGCGCCTTATCTAAACCATTTATTACCAAACTCTCAATCGCATCTGCGCCCCGTTGTATAAAGGTTGCTAAATTTCCTCGCTCCTCTTTTGAAAATGGCTTCAAGACAAAATCTGCTGGATCTTGCTGTCCGATTGGTCTACCAATTCCCAT
>WLMP01000095.1 GCA_009700155.1 Actinomycetota bacterium | reverse complement strand
TGGGGCAGCTTTAGCAGCAGCCTTCTTACGACGACGCTTTGGTGCAGCCTTTGCTGCTTTCTTACGACGCTTTGCAGCCACGTAGATCTCCTATCAAAGTGGTTCGATCCGTCACCGAACCTGTTTCATGGATAAGCGTGTCACTAAATGGCAAAACTTTCCACTTATTTGGCAAAATTAACGAAGCGTGTCGCAACTTTATTTTTTAATATTTTTATGCATTTTTTTCTAAAAATTACCCAAAAATGTGCCAACAATTACCAAAAATCTACTGGTGAGTTAATTAATTGGTTGTTTTTTTCAGTTTTTACCTAAAAAGTTGGCAAAAATATTAATAATTGCAATTTTTGGGGCAATTTCTGGCCAATTTTCGGCAATTTTAATGGTCAATACCCCGCAAATTGGGGGTAATTATTAATTAAAACTCTGTTCACTGGTGGGAAAGGTGCCAGCAGCGACATCTTTAGCAAACTCTTGTGCAGCATCGGTCATCTCTTTACGTAAGTTCCGGTATGCCTTAGCCAGCTTGGGTGGGTTTTGGGTTATTCCCATTAGATCTGTCCAAACTAATACCTGGGCATCGCAATCCTTACCCGCCCCAATGCCAATAGTTGGAATCTTTAACTGGCTACTTATTTCTTTGGCAAGATCAGCTGGAATCGCCTCTAAGACAATGGCAAATACCCCAGCTGCCTCTAATGCTTTGGCATCCTCTTTAATTCGCTCACCATCTTGCCCGCGCCCTTGCACCTTAAAACCACCTAGCGTGTGAACAGATTGCGGGGTAAGGCCAAGGTGTCCCATAACTGGAATGCCGGATTGAATTAATTTTTCAATCTGGGGCACAATTTTTTTGCCACCCTCAAGTTTTACCGCCTGAACCTTTGCCTCTTTAAAAAATCTAACTCCAGTAACTAATGCTTGCTCAGGTGAGCTCTCATAGGAGCCAAATGGAAAATCAACTACCACCATAGCTTTGGTAGTTGAGTTAACTACCGATCTTGCCAATGGAATTAGCTCATCTACTGTGACTGGAATTGTGTTTTCATATGCTAAAAAGTTATTACCAGCTGAATCACCAACTAATAAAACTGGGATATCTGCCTGATCAAATATGGCAGCGGTCATCTGCTCATAGCAGGTCAGCATCGCCCATTTTTGACCATTGGCTTTCTTGGCAGCAAGATCTAGGGTTGAGGTTCGTTTGCTTTGAGCATTGCTCATTTTTACTCCTTAAGATCAAGGCCAATTTGGTCCCTGTCTTTTCTAGGTAGGCCAACTTTAACTCACCTGTCATCAAGTGCGCTACCTGATGTACTCTTGAAAAGTGAGTCAGTCCGGTCAGATCAGAGTAGCCCTCGCCCAGATCAATCCAACAGTTGGTGATCTGGGTAAGAATGCTGACCTGATCTCTAAATACGCCTTTGATGCGACAAATGCTGGCGCGGTAATTGTGGTTTATCCCGAGATGGTTTTAACTGGATATCCAGTTGAGGATTTAGCAAACCGGCCATCATTTCGTAGCGCATCCCTTGCAGCCATTGAGTTATTAGCTAAGCGAATAAACAGTGAAGGCAATGGCGATCTAACTTTATTAGTTGGCTACCTCGGTCAAAGTGAATCTGCCAAGCCCCAAAATTGTGTGGCCGTAATTTATCGAGGCGAAATTCTTGCTACCTATATCAAACACCACCTGCCAAATTACGGGGTCTTTGATGAGTATCGAAACTTTGTGCCTGGAAATCACTCATTGGTTATTCGAGTATCTGGGGTTGATATTGGTATTGCCATTTGTGAGGATATTTGGAAATCAGGTGGACCAGTAGCAGAGCTAGCAAAACGAAATATTGGATTACTACTAGTACCAAATGGCTCGCCATATGAGATAGATAAAAATGATGCCAGGTTGGCATTGGTCCAACAGCGGGCAATTGAGGTTGGCGCACCACTTGCCTATGTAAATATGACTGGCGGTCAAGATGATTTGGTCTTTGATGGCGACACTATTGTGGTGGGAAAAACTGGTGAGGTAATTGCCCGGGCGCCCCAATTTGAAGAGGGGTTAATGATTGTTGATTTAGATGTAGCACTTGGCTCTAGTGATCCAGATTTACTTGTCTCAAATCCAGCAATGCCCAAGTATAAGAAAATGCAATCTGGTATCGCTCGCAGATTAGGTCAGAGCGAGGAGATTTGGCAGGGCTTAGTTTTAGGGTTAAAAGATTATGTGGAAAAGAATAATTTTAAATCAGTGTTAATTGGCCTCTCTGGCGGTATTGATTCTGCCCTAGTAGCAGCACTTGCAGCAGATGCGGTGGGCGCTGATCGGGTTTATGGCGTTGCTATGCCAAGTAAGTATTCATCCGATCACTCATTAATTGATGCAAAGCAATTAGCTGAAAATATAGGATTAAATTATCGAATAATTGAGATTACTCCGATGGTGGCAAATTTATTAGAGAACTTAAGGCTAGATGGGGTGGCCGAGGAGAATCTGCAGGCCAGAGTTCGCGGCATTACCTTGATGGGATTATCCAACCAAGAGGGCCACTTAGTTTTAGCAACTGGTAATAAATCTGAATTAGCAGTTGGCTACTCCACCTTGTATGGGGATGCAGTTGGTGGTTTTGCGCCAATTAAAGATCTTTATAAGACTCAAGTATGGCAATTAGCTACATGGCGCAATGAGCTTGCGATCTTGCAAGGGCAAACTCCACCAATTCCAGCTAACTCAATTACTAAGGAGCCAAGTGCTGAGCTTGCCCCAAATCAAAAGGATTCTGATTCACTGCCACCTTATGAGATCCTAGATAAAATTCTTACTATATATATAGACCAAGATGGTGGCCGGCCAGCAGCACTGGCTGCCGGTTTTGATGCTGGCCTAGTCGATAAGGTAGTTAGATTGGTAGATCGCGCTGAGTATAAAAGGCGGCAGTATCCACCAGGATCTAAAATCTCAAACCGGGCCTTTGGTAAGGATCGCAGGTTGCCAATTACCTCACATTGGAATGAGTCTTAAATCTCTCTGTAGAAAACACGCAAACAATTTGCAATTAGCCATTACTTAATTAGTACTTTAGAGTTATTCCATGATCAAATCAATCGGGAAGTGGCTGTTTACTCGCCGCCGGGTAATTGATTTTGGTCTTGCTACCTCCTGCAGCTGCTAACTGACTCTCTTACCTCAGCCCGCAATACCTTTTTTATTTTTAATTCAACCAATCTATTTATAGGAGAGAAAAATGAAGATTTACAATGATATTACTGAGATCTTTGGAAATACCCCACTAGTCAAAATCAATAAAATTATGGATGGCGCCGCCGCAAATGTTTGGGCAAAGCTAGAGTTTTACAATCCATCGGCAACAGTTAAGGATCGATTAGCAATTGCCATGGTTGATGCCGCTGAAAAGAGTGGTGAGTTAAAGGCTGGTGGCACAAT
>WLMP01000094.1 GCA_009700155.1 Actinomycetota bacterium | reverse complement strand
GCAAGTCCAATAACTACTCCTGGAAGTGCATGTCCAATTAATATCGCTCTATTTGTAAATCTTGAAAAATAAGTTGATTTCTCAGAGAGTAAGGCACCGATAGGCGCCGACAAAATAAGTGCGATACCAGCACCAAGTAGTGCAACTAAAATTGTAGAAACTGATGCATTTAGTAAGGAACTCAAATCAACTGCAACCGGATTAGAAAGAAATCGACTTAGTAAGACATAGACTGGAACTAATACTGCTAGTAGTGCATAAACAAATATGGCACTAAACACCGTTGCTTGAAATGAAATTCTATTAATTAAATAAGTCTTTAATGAGGTCGTTTTGATGCTCTTATTTCTTAGTGTTTTGGATTTAAAACGTTCATCACCTATAACAAATAATGCAGATAGGGCTACTAACACCAAGCTTATTACAGCTGCGGCATTTCGGTCGTAGGAAGCTCGATACATATTTTGAATAGTTACAGTTAAAGTTTCTACATTTAGTAAAGAGACAGCACCAAAATCACTCATTGTGTAGAGCCCAACTAGCAGTACTCCTCCAGAGATGTGTCCCCGTATTTGCGGCAGTACGACCTTAAAAAATATTTGCCAGTGAGTTAATCCAAAGGATCTAGCGACCTCAATTTGTGAACCATCTACCCTACGCAATCCAGCAAGAGTTGCAAGAATTACATATGGCAGCGTTGTAAGGAAAAGAATGAAGACTGCCGCTATAAAACCAGAAAAAGATGGAATTAAGGCAATCCAGGTGTAAGTAAATACATAGGATGGAATTGCTAATGGTAAAACAGCAAAGATTAGTAGAGCTGCGCGGTAGGGCATATCAACAAAATGTAAGCCGGCTGCAATTAAGACGCCAAAGAAAGCTGTAAGCAATACAACCATTAAAACAAGTAAAGAGGTTGTTGCTATTACATCAAATGTCTTCTGTCTAAATAATAAATCCTGGATTTGATCTAGTGATTTTTGACTAGCCCTTGTTACTAAATAAAATATTGGGATTAAAACAAGTGCTATTACTAAGGAAACTAAAAATGCTAAAAATGAATTACTGGTTCTATTTTTAGCGCGATATGAATTTAGTGAGCTTGTATTGTTTGGAAACTTTACTGTTTGCATTGTTATAGAAGCCCAACTTCAATTAACAGATCCTGAGTACCCCTGATATTTTTAAGAACCTCTAAATCAATATTTGGTGCCCCAACCTGGCTTAGAGAGGGTAAATCCTTGGGTGGTGAAATTGTGCTGATCAATGAGTATTCATGAGTATCTGATACAAACTTACTCTGAGTTGATGGAGAGGTAAGGAAGTTAACTAAATCTAGCGCTGTTTCTTGTTTACTACTTGAAGCTAGAACTCCGATACCTGAGACATTTATTAAATTACCTAGATCATTAGCCTCAAAGTAGCCATTGACTACATTAATTTCTCGGCCCAATGATTCAGATACCTCCCAAACGTAGTAATGGTTTACTAAACCAATTGAAACTTCACCCTTATCAATAGCTTCAACTATTGCTGAATTCTTTGCATAAACTTTGACGCCATTTGCCTTCAAATCTGTTAGCCACTTCTTGGTAAATGACCTGCCCTTATCTTCAATAACTGCTGTCAAGAATGCCTGAAAGGAGGCATTTGTTGGGGCAATGGCTAATTGGTTTTTATAGATCGATTTTGTTAAGTCAGTAATGGAGTTAGGAGTGACCTTGATTCGATTTGGATCATAAGCAAAAACTCTAACTCGCGCAGTTACCCCAATCCAATCACGATTAGCTTGAGAGTATTGGCTTGGAATTTGATCTGCTACACCACTTGAAATTGGAGCAAAGAGTTGTTCATTTGATATTGCTCCTAAAGAGCCAGCATCTTGAGATAAGAAAAGATCTGCTGGGGAATTCTTCCCCTCTTCTAGAATTTGAGCTGCTAGCTCTGCTGAATCCCCATACCTTACGTTAAGTTTGATTCCAGATTGCTGTTGCCATATTTGAAAAAATGGTGCGATAAATTCTTCAGATCTTCCTGAGTAAATTGTTAACTCACTTACCTGGGTATCTGCAGTTGAACATGCGGTAGTAAGGGTAAGTAGTAGAAATGAAATAAATCCCAGATTTCTAATCTTCCTCATAGAAAGCAGGCTATCGGGAATTAGGGAATTACGCAACATTTATGTTGCGTAATTGCTCACACTCTAATCTGATTGATCTAAAGAGAGGTCAGTTACTTAGTTGTTTCACTAGCTGCTAGTTGCCCGCACGCACCATCAATTTCACGTCCCCTGGTATCTCGCACTGTTACTGGCACGCCATAACCTTCTAATAATTCGACAAAAGCCCGCTCATCTTCTGGCCGTGAAGCAGTCCATTTAGAACCTGGAGTTGGGTTAAGTGGAATTAAATTTACATGTGCATTCTTATTCTTAAGTAATCTGCCAAGAAGATCTGCTCGCCAAGCTTGATCGTTTATATCTCTAATCAATGCATACTCAATTGAATATCTGCGGCCAGTTTTTCGCTCATACTTATCAGCAGCAGCTAACACTTCTTTAACTTTCCAGCGGGAGTTAATTGGTACCAATGTATCTCGTAGTTCATCATCTGGCGTGTGAAGTGAAATAGCTAAAGTAACTGGGATATCTTCATCAATTAATTTCTCAATTCCACTAACTAAACCAACTGTTGAAAGGGTTACCGACCTTGCACCAATTCCTAACCCATTTGGCTGCGGATTAGTTATATTTCTAATACTTTGCATCACTGCTTTGTAATTTGCCATCGGCTCACCCATACCCATAAAAACTACATTTGATAAACGAGTTGGCCCTCCTGGCATTTCACCTAGATCACAAACCTTAGCTGCCATAACAACTTGAGCAGTAATCTCTGCTGCAGTTAAGTTTCTAGTCAATCCTGCTTGACCTGTTGCGCAAAAGGGACATTGCATGCCGCACCCTGCTTGCGAGGATATACAAACTGTTGTGCGATCGGTGTATCGCATCAAAACTGATTCGACGAGAACACCATCATGTAAGCGCCATAGATCTTTTCTAGTTTTTCCACCATCACAGGTAACAGATCGAACTAAGGTTAATAGCTTTGGCAGAAATGCCTCACCAAGTTTTTCTCTTAACTCTTTTGGAATATCAGTAAAACTTTGAACATCATCATTGTGGTGAGTAAAGAAATGAACTGCTAGCTGATTTGCGCGAAATGCTGGGACACCAAATTCTTCTGCGCGAGCTTTACGCTCTTCAATAGTTAGATCCGCTAGGTGAAGTGGTGTCTTTTTCTTAACCGCTGGTGCTTCGAAAACTAAATCAGCCATCTATAGGTACCGGGCAATAAGCTCAAATGCAAACCAAACGGCAGGTGCAGTAAAAAGAGCAGAATCTAATCGATCCATAATGCCACCATGGCCCGGTAGTAAATTAGACATATCTTTTATTGCTAAGTCTCGCTTTATTGCAGATTCAATTAGATCACCGCAGGTGGCAGTAATAACTG
>WLMP01000093.1 GCA_009700155.1 Actinomycetota bacterium | reverse complement strand
ATTATTACTGCAAGTAATTTCATGGCATAACTCTAACTTAATTACTTAAAATTAAATTACAAAATTTACTAATTTTGGCGCAACTACTATTACCTTCTTCACATCTTGACCTGATAGCGCACCTTTGATCTCAGCATTTTCTCGGGCTAGCTGTTCTAGCTCTTCTTTTGAAATAGAAGGTGAAACTTCAATACGATCCTTAATCTTGCCATTGATCTGCAAAATCACAATTACATTATCTGCACCTATTAAAGATTGATCAATTTTAGGCCAACCAGCATTTGCAATCGCAGGTTTATGGCCAAGTTTTTCCCACATATCCTCTGCTGTGTAAGGGGCAACTAGTGAGAGTGCTACGGCAATTGTTTGTGCTGCCTCTCTTACTGCAGCATCACTTGGACCACACCCTGAATCAATCGCTTTTCTAGTTGCATTAACTAACTCCATAATTCTGGCAATAACCACATTAAATCTAAATGATTCAACTGCTAACTCAATATCAGCTAGTGTTTTGTGGGTTACTTTTCGTAGCTCTAGATTGCCAGTTTTAAAATCAATATCAATCTTGCTACTAACATCTTGACTAATTCGCCAAGCACGATTTAGGAACTTTAATGAACCAGCAGGTGAAACATCTGCCCAATCCACATCATCCTCAGGTGGGCCGGCGAATACCAATGAAACTCTAATTGCATCAACACCATGCTTATCTAACTCATCAGATAACTTAACTAGATTGCCACGACTCTTACTCATTGCAGATCCATCCATTAATACCATTCCTTGATTTAGTAACCTGGTAAATGGTTCATTGAAGTTTAATAACCCAAGATCATTTAAAACCTTGGTAAAAAAGCGGGAGTATAAAAGGTGCAAGATGGCGTGGGTAACTCCGCCTACATACTGATCTACTGGCAGCCAGGTTTCAACTGCTTTTTTATCAAAAGCTAACTCATGATTATTTACTGAGGTGTAACGCAGGAAGTACCAAGATGAATCGACAAAGGTATCCATTGTGTCTGCATCTCGCTTAGCTGCACCTTGGCACTTAGGACATTTAACATTAACCCAATCAGAGGCGGCACCAAGTGGTGATGATCCTTTTGGTTTTAAATCTAATCCTTTTGCATCAGGTAACTCAACTGGTAATTGGCTTTCTGGAACTGGCACTAAACCACACTTATCGCAATGCACAATCGGAATTGGTGTTCCCCAAAAACGCTGACGAGAGATTAACCAATCTCTTAGACGATAATTCTTAGTTGCTTTACCTACTTTTTTGCTCTCTAGCTCTTTAATTATTTGCGTGATTGCAGCATCTTTACCTAATCCAGTAATTGATCCAGAGTTAATTACTTTGCCATCACCTGAGGTTGCAACACCTGTGGTATTTGGATCTTCAAGACCAGTATCAATTACCACCCGCACTGGCAGCTTCATAGCTTTAGCAAAATCTAGATCTCGCTGATCATGTGCTGGCACAGCCATAATTGCACCAGTTCCATAATCTGCTAAAACATAATCTGATGCCCAAATTGGGATCTTCTCATTGTTAACCGGGTTAATTGCATAGCGATTCAAAAAAACACCGGTCTTTACTCGATCAGTAGCTAAGCGATCAATATCGCTGACAGCTTTAACACTTTCTAAATACTTTTTAAACTCAGCTTCGACTGGAGTTTGAGCAACTAGTTTGGCGGCAAGTTCAGAATCTGCTGCAACCACCATAAAGGTTGCGCCATATAAAGTATCTGGACGTGTGGTGTAAACAGTGATCTGTTGATCTAAGCCATCAACTTTAAAATCAACTTGCGCACCAGTTGATCTTCCAATCCAATTTCGCTGCATAAGCAAAACTTTTTCTGGCCAAGCTCCCTCTAGTTGATCCATGTCATCTAATAGGCGATCGGCATAATCGGTAATCTTTAAGTACCACTGGTTTAACTTCTTTTTAGTAACAGCGCTATCGCATCGTTCACATAATCCCGCTACAACCTGCTCATTTGCTAATACAGTTTGGCAATCTGGGCACCAATTTACGGCTGAGTCTTTGCGGTAAGCCAAGCCTTTTTCAAACATCTTAAGAAATAGCCATTGGTTCCACTTGTAATACTCAGGGTCACATGTGTGAAGCACTCGATCCCAATCAAAAGAACATGCATATCTGCGCATTGAAGCTTTTTGAACTGCAATATTTTCATAGGTCCAAGCTCTAGGATCAGCATCTCGTTTTATCGCCGCATTTTCTGCTGGTAAACCAAATGCATCCCAACCAATTGGATGCATGACATTAAAACCTTTTTGAATCCAATATCTAGCAATTACATCACCTAATGCATACGCCTCGGCATGACCCATATGTAGATCACCTGATGGATATGGAAACATATCTAATACATATTTTTTAGGACGATTATCATCGTCTCTGCCAGATTTAAAAGGCTCTAACTTGTCCCAAATTGGCAGCCATTTATCCTGGACTGCTTTAAAGTCATACGCCTCATGCATCTTTAAGACCAACTAACCTTTGTTAATTCTTCACTTACCTGCCATAAATTCTTCGCTAATACCTGATCATAAGCAAGGGCTTTAGCGCGTGTTAGTTTTGGATTTCCACGCATCTGCATAAAACCATCTGGACCAATAAAGCTTGCCCCTAAAAGTCCTGGATATACGCATGCAGCCAATGTTGGTAGCGCTCCAGCAGATGCTGGTTGTGCTAATAATTTGTTGATTGCCATAGTGATTTTCTCTTCAGTTTTAGCACCTCGCATCTGGGATGCAACTGCTTGTAAGTTTGTATCAGAGTATCCAGGGTGAACTGCGATTGGAATAAAGGACCAATTGTTAACAATTCTTAACCGCTCAAGCTCAGAGACAAATAATAGATTTGCTAACTTACTTGCACCATAAACCTGCCATTTTTGATACTTACCTACCCCAAGCAACATATCTTTAATCGTATTTTGATTATTATCGCCAAAACTGCCCATCTTATGGGCAAAGCTTGAGACTACAACTAGCCGATCTTTAATTTGATCTTTAATAAGACCAGCAAATGCGAAATGACCTAAGTGGTTGGTTCCTAACTGTAATTCAAAGCCATCTTTAGTTTTAGTAAAAGGTGTGGCCATAACTCCAGCATTTAAAACAACGACATCAAATTGTTTATCAACTCTAGCTGCTGCTTTTCTAACTGAATCTAAATCAGTTAGATCCATTAGTAGGTAATCAACTAGCCCTGGTCCAATTTTCTTAATAGCATCGCGAGCCTTTTCAACACTACGAGCGGTGATATAAACATGGGCATTTCTACGGGCCAACTCAGTTGCAGCTGCTAAGCCAATACCAGATGTTGCACCGGTAATTAAAAATCTTTTACCAGTTAGATCTGGAATGTCACTTGCACTCCAGTTTTTTGGAATTGTTAAAACCTTAGCCACAAATACTCCTTTTTTATCCTATTAAATTTAAGTGGAGCTGAGGGGAGTCGAACCCCTGACCCCTTGCATGCCATGCAAGTGCGCTACCAGCTGCGCTACAGCCCCGCT
>WLMP01000092.1 GCA_009700155.1 Actinomycetota bacterium | reverse complement strand
TACTAACTGTCTTATTTGTAATGGTAGTTATAAATGCCATTAACTTTGTAGATGGATTAGATGGATTAGCAACTGGAATCGTACTAATTTGTGCTGCTTCATTTTTTGCCTTTTCATACTTATTAGCAGTTGTTAATGGCTTAAACCGTGCAGGAGCACCATCTCTTATTACTGCTGTAGTAATTGGCCTATGCCTTGGATTTTTACCGCATAATTTCCACCCTGCACAAATTTTTATGGGAGATTCAGGTGCAATGTTTTTAGGCCTTCTAATTAGTGCATCTGCCATTACTTTAACTGGCCAGGTTGATGCCTCTGCGATCAATGAAGATAGTGGCGGAAATGCTCTACTGCCATTGCTTTTACCATTTTCAATATTAGCTATTCCATTACTTGATTTTATGATGGCAATTATTAGGCGAGTAAAAGCTGGCAGATCACCTTTTGATGCTGACCGGGAACACTTACATCATCGAATTATGAGATTAGGTTTAACACAGCAAAGAACTACAGTTATTTTATATCTATGGACAGCGATGTTTGCATTACCAACAGTAATTGCAGCATTTGCACCTGCTTGGATAGCAGTAATCTCTGGTGTATTTGTATTTGGCATTTCACTAACGGTTATTAAAACCACGAGAACGAAAATAAAGAAGTAATGTCTGAAGGTAGAGTAAGAGATACTTCACTTTGGCGTTTAATTATAATTCCAACATTAGTCACTGCGGTAATCTCAACTATAGTTCTTAGTTTGGTAAATGGTACTTCAGGAGCTCTCGGTGCATCTCTGGCTTCGATGATCGTAATTATTTTCTTCGGAATTCATATTTTGGTTGCAAGGGTATCTTTGAATCTAGACCCAATGGCAACAATGGCTCTTGCTCTACTTTCATACTTTTTCAAGGTAATTTCAATGGGCATTTTTCTATTTTTAGTGACAAAATTTACAGATCGCAGTACTGTTGATCGTGTAAGTTTTGCAATCTGTGCAATTCTTATTATTATTGTTTGGCTATCTGGTGAAATTCGAAGTTTTCTTAAACTTCGATGGCAATTGCCACTACCAAATAAAAAAGGAGATACTGAGTGAACAGAAATACTCCCAATGATGATGATCGAAATAATTCCCAGAATGAGGCGAATGCCCTTTGGTCAATTGTCGGATACCTTATTTCTGGACTTTTAATTTGGGGTGGAATTGGCTGGGGAATCGACCAGTGGCTAAATACCACCTATTTCATATTGGTGGGATTACTGCTTGGCGCCGGAGCCTCCATTTATCTTGTATGGCTTCGCTTTGGGCGCGATTAATATCACCAAACGCATATTCTCAGGATCGGGGCGGGGTTTTTTACCCCTTTTAATTTCACATTAATCTTGCTTACTAATAGGGTTTCGCCCGTAGCCGCATAATCCCCTCCGGCTAGGTAAGTCCAGAAATTTAAGTATTCAGGAGAACTAAGTGGGCGCATATCTAGCAAGTGAAGATGGTTTTAAGCCACCTAGTGCTGCTGATTTTAATCTACCGCCAATATTTGGTGATAACCCATTTACAACAAAACCTATATTTCTAGCATTCTTATCTGTAATTTTAGTTAGCGTATTTTTTATATCTGCCTCACGTAAGGCCTTGGTTGTGCCAAGCAAGCTGCAATTTGCTGGTGAATCAGTTTATTCATTCGTCCGAAATGAATTGGGCCGTGATGTTATTGGCCATGAATTTATGCGTTTTGTTCCTTACTTATTTACTTTATTCACTTTTATTTTAACTAATAATATTTTCGGTATTGTGCCATTTCTGCAGTTCCCTACAATGTCTCGAGTTTCATTCCCATACGTACTAGCAATCATCACATTTGTGGTTTTCCACTATGCGGCAATCAGACATAAGGGATTATTTCCTTATATTAAAGAGATAATGTTTCCACCAGGAGTTCCAAAGGCTGTATACGTAATTCTTACGCCAATTGAAGTTGCTACCTATTTAATAGTTAGACCAGTTACGCTCTCACTTCGTTTATTTGCCAATATGTTTGCTGGCCACCTTTTGCTTCTTGTTTTCTTCCTTGGCGGTGACTATCTACTTCAAGGGGCTATTGGACTTAAATTAGTTGCACCATTTGCCTTTGGCTTTGGCATAGTACTTACCTTCTTTGAATTTATGGTTCAATGTCTTCAGGCATATCTTTTCACTTTACTAACTGCCATGTTCATCGCTGGAGCTTTAGCAGATGAGCACTAGCAAGGGTTAAGTAAAGATGTAATAAATGCACCAAAAGTAAACACAACCTAGATAAGAGAAAGAGGAAAAGAAATGACAGGATCACTGAACGTAGTTGGTTACGGTCTTGCTGCAATCGGACCTGCGCTTGCCGTTGGCATGATCTTCGCAGCCTATATCAGCGGAGTTGCTCGTCAGCCAGAGTCACGAAGTGCTTTGCAACCAATTGCATTCCTTGGCTTCGCTTTGGCAGAGGCCTTGGCGTTGTTCGGACTAGTACTAGCCTTCGTACTCTAATAACTATTACCTATTAGTTATGTTGAATCGAAATATTACTCCTTGGGCAGCAGGCG
The DNA here is from genome assembly GCA_009700155.1 of Actinomycetota bacterium. Taxonomy (GTDB): domain Bacteria; phylum Actinomycetota; class Actinomycetes; order Nanopelagicales; family Nanopelagicaceae; genus Nanopelagicus. The sequence continues at coordinate 1,007 of WLMP01000092.1, read as the reverse complement.
AGACGCTTAACCCATTAGTTCCGCACACTGCTGAATTAATTGCTGGTTTAGTTGCCTTCACTTTGCTGTATTTAGTTTTGCGTGCAAAAGTTGTGCCTAAATTCGAAAAAGCATTTGCCGAAAGAACTGATGCAATCGCTGGCGGAATAGAGCGCGCTGAAAAGGCCCAGCAAGATGCTGAGATCGCACTGCAAAAGTACACATCTCAACTATCCGAAGCACAGGGTGAAGCGCAGAAAATTCGCGAAGATGCCAGAGTGCAAGGTGCGGCAATTATTGAAGATCTACGTGCCAAGGCAGCAGCTGAAGCAGCAAGAATTACCGCTGCAGCTACCGCTTCCATTGAGGCAGAGCGTCAACAAGCAATTACCTCACTTCGAAAAGAAGTTGGTGCATTAGCTACTGAGTTAGCAGGCAAGATTGTTGGCGAGGCATTAGATGACCAGGTCCGTCAATCTCGCATTGTTGATCGCTTTATTGCAGATTTGGAGAAGAGTAAGTAATCATGAAAATTTTGGGCGGAAGTAGTAGAGCATCTGTTATTGCTCTACGTAAATCATTAGCTGATAATGTTAGTAAACAATCAGCTGCTGAAGCCTCCCAATTTTCTACTGATCTATTTACCGTTCTTACCGTTCTTAGCTCATCAGTTGGCCTTCGTAGAGCTTTGACTGATAACTCACGCGATACCGCTTCGAAGACACAATTGATTACTGATTTATTTGGTAAAAATATAGGTGATGCCACAAAGGCGCTAGTTACTCAAGCAGCTGGGCTTCGCTGGTCAAATCCATCAGAGATTGCAGATGCAATTGAAAATTTGGCGGTTGAATCGGCAAGTGCTGCAGCTGATAAGAGTAATGAGTTAGAGCAACTCGAGAATCAATTGTTTGATTTTGCACAAGTTTTAATTGCAAACCCTGATTTTCGCCAAGCCCTTAATACAACAGCAGATTCAGATGAGGGCAAAGTTTCACTAGTTGAATCAGTAGTTAACGGCAAATACG
>WLMP01000091.1 GCA_009700155.1 Actinomycetota bacterium | reverse complement strand
TAATCCTAAGATAAAAAATAAAAACCTTAATTGGCTTAATGTTTTATCAACCTCTTCTAAAGAGTTGGCAACAATTACACTACCCATGCCGGTAGGTAAAACTAAAGCTAATGCCCGCACATCAGGATTACCATCTACGCCTTCAATTGTGAATGGTTTGTTTTTATATTTCAATACTTGGCTTAATTTCATACCAGTTACCGCAAATGCTTTTCCACCTAGCTCGCCACCTATTTGGCCAACAAGAGTTCCATCCATATCAAGTAAAGTTAAAGAGGTTGAGGTAGGAACACCACTTAGTGGTTGCAAGATTCTAAAAGGTGAGCGATTTTCTAGAATTTCTCGTTGCGGTGCAATTCCTGCGCGATCTAATCGCTCCAGTGAACCGGTAGAGATGTTTACTAATTGACTATCTACCTGCGATATTAAATAAGAACGAAGTGCGGTATTTGCAGCAAAATCTGAGGCAGCAATTGCACAACTTGCTAGAAAAACTGATGCCAAGATAAGTCGGTTACGCAAACTCCATAGCGAAAGCGGAGTTCGCACCCGACTTAGGGGAGAGTTCATTAGGTAATTGTGATCAATTACTTACTTGCTGGCAACCTAAGCCGATATCCCACTCCACGAACGGTATGAATTAGCGGCGGTTGGAAGATATCAATCTTTTTACGTAGGTAGGAAACATATGTCTCCACAATCCCCATATCGCCTCTGAAATCATATTGCCAAACATGATCTAAAATCTGAGATTTACTAACTACTCGGTCGGCATTAATCATTAAGTAACGAAGTAGTAAAAACTCAGTAGGAGAAAGATCTATTAACTTTCCAGCTCGCTTAACCTCATGAGTTGCTTCATCTAACTCAAGGTCGGCAAATCTAATTTTTTCTTCATCAGCTAAAACCTCAGTTGCACCAGTTCTACGAAGTAGGGCGCGAAGTCTTGCCACTAACTCTTCTAATGAGAATGGCTTAGTTACATAATCATCGCCACCAATAGTTAAGCCTGCGATTTTATCTTCAACTGAATCCTTAGCAGTTAAAAACAAGACGCCAATATTTTGTCCTTCACTTCTAATTTGGCGACAAACCTCAAAGCCATTTTGGTCTGGCAACATCACATCAAGAATTAATGCATGTGGTTTAAACTCTTGGGCAATCTGTAGCGCCTGTGCACCAGAGCTTGCAGTGCGAACATCAAAGCCAACAAACTTTAAGCTAGTGGCAATTAGTTCACTAATACTATTTTCATCATCCACAACTAAAATACGTTGGGTATTTTGGCTTAACTGATCAGAGTTACTGATCTGGCTTTCAACTCTTTCTTTAAGAGCGGTCATTTGGCATCACCTCGTAGGGAAATGATTATCTACTATCCTGAGTATTAACTGTGAATAGGTTGGGTTTTAGCCTGATCTTTTGACGCTTCTAAGCATAATCTGGGCGACATCTAAGACCTCAACTGAGCTTTCCTTAGCCACCATGCCATCTGAAATCATTACACGGCAAAACGGACAGCCAACTGCTACCTCTTCAGCCCCCGTTGCAATCGCCTCATCTACTCGATTTAAATTAATTCGACTACCAATTTTTTCTTCCATCCACATTCGACCGCCACCTGCGCCACAACAAAATGATCGCTCCTGATTTCTTGGCATCTCACTTACCTCAACTCCAGCAGACTCTAATAACTCCCGTGGTGGTTCATATATTTGATTATGCCGGCCTAGGTAACAAGGGTCATGGTAGGTAAGTTTTTTTGCATCAGATGCAGCTGGTGCAATTGGCTTTAATCTTCCCTCTTTAACTAATTGGTTTAGTAATTGCGTATGGTGAACCATTTGCAACTCAAAACCTTGTTGTTTGTAATCTCGGCCAATAGTTGTAAAGCAGTGTGGACAGGTAACAACAACTTTTTTAACTCCGCGAGTACCAAATGTTTCTTGCAAAGTTTCAATATTTTCTCTAGATAAAATCTGATACAAAAATTCATTACCACTTCTTCTGGCAGGATCTCCAGTACAAGTCTCTTTCTTTCCTAGCACGCCAAACTTAACTCCTGACATATATAAAAGTTCTGCCACAGCTTTGGTAGTTTTCTTAGCCCGCTCTTCATAAGCACCAGCACAACCAACCCAAAACAGATACTCAACATCATCTGGAATAACAGATTCGATTACTGTAATTGGAAAATCAACCTCTTTAATCCAAGCATCTCTATCTGCCCGGTTAGCTCCCCAAGGGTTGCCAGCCTTTTCTAAATTACGGAAAGTATTTCCTAACTCAGTTGGAAATTCAGATTCAACCAATACTTGAAACCTTCGCATATTTACAATGTGATCAACATGTTCAATATCTACCGGGCACTCTTCCACACAAGCACCACATGTTGTGCAGGACCAGAGCACATCAAGTGAAATCGCATTCTCATGGGCAGAACCAACTAGTTTGTCTTGTGCTTTATCGGTGCCAATTTTGGCAAGTGCGTGATCGCGCATTGCCATTATTAATAACTTAGGTGAGAGTGGTTTTTCAGTGTGCCAGGCTGGGCATTGCGACTGGCATCTACCGCACTCAGTGCAGGTGGCCATATCAAGTAAGCCCTTCCAAGAAATATCAGCTGTAGTTCCAATACCAAAGACATCATCTTCTTTTGGATCCTCAAAATTAATCTCATGTCCATGGGAGATCATTGGCGGTAGTGCACCTAGTGCATTTTGCTCATTTGGATACTTCTTAAAGTAAATATTAAAAAATGCTAAAAATCTATGCCATGCAATACCCATATTTAAATTCAAACCAACCACAATAAACCAAACCATGGAGGTAGTAATTTTTATAAATGCAATAATCTGAATAAGGTTTTCAATTTGTGTAACTGAGTAATTACTAAAGAAAACTACCGCAGGATATGAAATTGCAAAGTGAAAACTCCAACTATTAACATCAGCTAGCGCACCCTCTAGACCACGCAGTGCGATTACACAAAAAACAATTACTAAAATAGTAGCTTCAACATAATAAGCTTTAAAGTTTCCAGAGCCATAAAATCTAGATGCTCTATTCTTTCTAAAAATCCTAGTAGCTTGTCTAATTCCAATTAAAGTAACAATGCCAACTCCAGTTAAAGCAGCAATTAACTCTGCAAAAAATTCATATCCAACAAAGTGACCAATTACTGGCAATACCCAGGAAGGATTAATTAATTGGCCGTAGGCAGTTATTAATGTGCCAAGGAGTGCAAAAAATCCAATCATTACAAACCAATGTGCAACACCGGTCACAGTAAAATTAAGCATCTTGGTATGAGTGAAAACTTCACGCAACATGTTTTTAAATCGTAAAGCTTTATTACCAGAGCGAGTTTTATCTGGTTGACCAGCTGATATTTTTTTATAAAGTGTGAAAGCTCTTAGCGAGAAAATCCCAACTGCAATTGCAGTTAAGAGATAGGCGATGAATGCGAGCACGGCTTAAGGGTAGGTCAGAAGGGCTGCGAAAGCGCTAAATACTTATCCACAACACTTATCCACTGTGTGGAGAATTACAAGGGTGTAATTAACGCCAGCGGGTGGCTAAAGTAAATCCAACCCCGACAAAGCCAAAACCAACCACCATATTCCAAGCACCAATACC
>WLMP01000090.1 GCA_009700155.1 Actinomycetota bacterium | reverse complement strand
TGAAACAGATTTTTCTTGGTTCATATCAATTACATCTATAAATTTATGGTTGATATCCCAAGCATCATCAATTGCTTTTAGCGCATCACCACTTCTGGCACCCATTAGATCCAACGCTCTGCGCAAAACTAATCCACCTCTGGAGCCCCCAATTAACACCGTTGCATTTTGTAAGGTGTGGCGGCCGGCTGAGACACCTAACCCAGTTAAGGCAGCTCGCTGTTGATCAGTTAGTGTTCCCGGAACACTTCTAACAATTGCATCTCCAGTACCTGCTGAGTTAAAAACTTGGTCATCGCCAGTAGCGCCAGAGCCAACTGCAGCTACTGGATGATCATGACCACCCACAGTAACTACCGCATTTTGTAATTGCGCAGGTAATTGATTTGAAACGATATTTCCCCAAGATTGCCCAGCAAAGCGTTGCTCTGGAATAAATGACTCTTCAACACCAAGAATTTGTTTAGCGCGCTGCCAAAACTTTAATGTGGATTGATCAAATAATGCTGTTCTAGAGGCTAGGGATGGCTCAGTTGCTAGGGTGCCGGTAAATTTAAATGCTACATACTCAGATAAGTTAAGCCAGACAATATCTTTTTGCTTAAAATCAAAGCCGTCACTTTTCATAGCTAGTAATGTTGAAAGTGAGGACTCTGGTTTAAATACCAACCCTGTTTTTGTCTGATACTCATTTTTAAAATCAGCACCTAGATCATTCATCTCTTTTTCGCCTCTGCTATCAAACCAGGCGACTGGTTGCGTTAGAAGATTTCTATTTTGATCAAGGATGACACCACTTTCTGCCATACCGGTAATGCCAATACCTGCTACCTGGAAATCCCCAATTTCATTTTTAGTTAATGTAATTAATCTATTAATGCAATCTAATAAGAGTTTATAGATCTGATCAACATTAGCTTCGATTTTGCCATTAGGAAGAACTAGCCACTCAGTAGATTCCTTAGTTATGGCGATAAATTTTCCATCACTATCTACTGAAAGCACCTTGGTATTGGTTGTTCCTAGATCAACTCCAAAAAATACCTGTTTCATATCAAATAGCAGCCTTCAGTAATAGATCAAAATACCTACTTATCATTAGCGGCTCCTTGAATTAAAAATCTCATTAACCCGATTCACATCTACGCCGCCAGCTAAGTAGGTCTCACAGGATGCTGTAGCTGTTGCCATGGCAAAGCTTGCGCAATCTTTCCAATCAGTAGTACCGCTCTTTGATTCTAAGTATGTGGCAAGCCCTGCTACAAAAGAGTCACCAGCACCTACTGCGCTCTTATATTGGGAATCCTCAATTTTATAGCCAGGTAAAAACCAACTCTGAGTGCCATTATTAAATGCACAGCCATGTTTACCTGCGGTGATAAATACATTAGCGGCAACTTTTCCTTGCAATTTAGCAGCAGCAATCATGGCCCGCTCTGGCACATTTGTATCATCTACAACAAATAGATTGCCAGAGTTTCCAGTTATTAAAGCTTCGGCCTCCTCTAAATTTGGGGTAATAAAATCTAAAACAACCTTGCTGCTAGCGCTAAATGATGCTGGGGATGTGTCAACAAGTATTTGTCCACCCACATTTTTAATTGCAGTAGCTAATAGATCAATGCCATTTTCCGGAATTCCAGTTGGCATACTTCCCATTAGTAGTACTAGATCTCCTGGCTTTGTACTTGCAGCGGCCAAAGCGCAGTAATCATCCCAGGCTTTAGCCTCTATCTTTGGCCCCTTGCCATTTATAACTGTAATCGCAGGTGAGCTTTCTTGATTGATAATTATTGCTTTTCGCACCTGGCCTTCGATCTCTAAAAAGTTGGCCTTAATATTTTCGCTAACTAGTAATGATTTATATAGATCACTTTGAATTTTAGGTAACATTAAAATCAGGGTTGGCTTGCCGCCTAGGGATGAAACCGCTCTTACAACATTAATTCCTTTACCGCCGGCGGAGGTTTCATTTTTTAAAGCCCTATGAACATTTCCAGCCTGTAATTCGGGCACCAAAATAATTTCATCAAAGCATGGATTTGGCGTTAAGACAATCATAATTCTGAAATCGATGTCATGAGGAAAATTCTATTAATCAATGCACTGTGAGTCAATTACTTAAATATATTTTTAATCTGTTCCATCTATGACGATATGATCAATAACTGGAGGAATTTGCTTTACCTGTGTCATGTATTGATCAATATCCACCAATTTCTGACTATCTCTTATATTTGATCTTTTAAGTAATCGTTCTTTTCGTAGAGCTGGTGGGATAGAAACCCAGTACAAAGTAGGGTTTGGGTCAAATTGTTTTAGAGGTGAAATTAATTTTTCCCACAAAATAAGATCATTTATTTGTGAAGTGAATGGAGCACACGCAATCAGCGATACACCAGTTTTTAATTTTTCAACAACACGCTTCATAAGCTCTTCATATCTTAAACTTGAATACTTTGCTAGAAATTCTTCAGCACCTAACTCTTCAAACTCTTTCTTGTGTTCAGAGATTAAATCATTTAAGTTATCATCAAAATCTAAGAACTCGATTTTAAGCTGTTTTGCTAACTTTCTTGAAAAGTGTGTTTTGCCAGAGCCAGGTAATCCACTAACTAGGTATACCTTTTGCAACTTAGACTCTTCCATTCTATTCAAATAAATGATTTAGATTCTGCTTTAGAACTTACATATTCATAACTAACCCTACCTTCCTAATTTAAGTATTGGAAGTCTGGTTAACGATATTTCTAAATTTAGATGTATATTTGATACATGTTAACGGTGATATCAGTAAGTAATCAGGGAATGTACTTACTAAAGTTGCAATTAAAATTTGAAATCTAATATGACATATACTCCGCGTGATATAGCAGGCCTAGTTGCCGTAATAACAGGTGCTACCTCAGGTATTGGTAAAGAAACTGCTCGGTTATTAGTTAGCTTAGGTTGTAAGGTTGTAATTAACGCTAGAGGTAAAGATAGATTAGAAGAGTTAGTGCAAGAGCTTGGCAGCGATAACACCGCCTATGTTGCTGGCGATTGCGCAGATCCAGCAGTTGCGCGCCAGATATCTCATTTAGCACTAGAAAAATTTGGCAAGATAGATATCGTAATTCCTAATGCCGGCATTGGAATGTATGGATCAATCCTGGATTACAGTGATGATCAAATCTCTCAGATGCTTCGAACCAATATAGATTCAACAATTCATATAATCCGGGCAGCTCTACCAGCCATGATTGAATCTGGCTTTGGCGACATTGTGATAGTTGCATCTGTTGCTGGTTTTCAATCTGCTGCAAATCAAGCAGTTTACTCAGGCACTAAACATGCCCAGGTTGGGATTGCAGCGGCATTAGATCGAGAGCTTCGAGAAAAAGGAGTAAGAGTTGCACTAATTTGTCCAGCAGGTGTAGCTACTGAATTTGCAATGGGAACTGGTAGAACAGCTGGTATGGAAAAATTAGCAACCTATCTAAAGCCAGAGGATGTTGCCCATCAAATTGTTCATATTTTGCAGCAGCCAAAAACTGTTCGAACATTTATCTGGACACTTTGGTCAATGAATCAACAATCTTAAAAATTATTAGCCATTTACGCAGATCTTTTAACTTTGCAATGCAAGTAGCGTAAGGTACTC
>WLMP01000009.1 GCA_009700155.1 Actinomycetota bacterium | reverse complement strand
GAGAATCCAAATTTAACATCCTCATGGGCAGTCGAAATAAACTCATGTGTATGTACTTCTACTCCAGGAGTTAATCTCAAATAAACTTTTTGAACCTTCTTAGAGCTTTTTGCAATACTTGAAACGCGCTTTATCTCATCAAATGAGTCAATTACGATGACGCCAACTCCAGAATCAATTGCTAACTTAATTTCAGATTCAGATTTATTGTTGCCGTGAAACTCAATATTTGCTGCTGGAAATTTGGCAGCTAGAGCTACCAAAAGTTCGCCACCACTACAAACATCAAGCCCCACGTTGAGCTCTTTAAGCCACTTGGTAACTTCAATACTTATAAATGACTTTGCTGCGTAATACAGATTATTGCTTTCAAATTCATTATCTAATGCTGATTTCCAAGCTTTAGTCCGCAAATAAAAATCATCTTGGTCAATAACATAAAGTGGTGAGCCAAACTCTTTCACAAGACTTTCTGCAGAGCAGCCTGCTATTGATAACTGGCCACCATAGGTATTCTCATTCTTAAACTCTAAATTACTTGAAAAAAGTGAAGTTGGATATTTATTAGGAGTCATTACATCTTCTCCGGAGCGCTAACACCAAGTAAATCTAATCCATTACTTATCACTTGAGCAGTAGCAAGGCAAAGAGTTGCCCTAGATGAATTCAATTCAGTGGGTTTTTCATCCCCTAAAGGCAAAACTCTGCAATCATTATAAAATCGATGGTATTGGCCAGCGAGATCTTCAATATATCTTGCAACTCTGTGTGGCTCTCGCATCTCTGCTGCAGATGCGACAACTCTTGGAAACTCAGTTAGTAATCCGATTAACTCTCGCTCACGCTCATGCACTAGTAGATCTGGTTTAAAAATATCAACACCATAACTAATGCCTAATTCTTTTGCATTCCTTAACACTGCACAAATACGAGCATGGGCGTACTGAACATAGTAAACCGGATTATCATTTGTATTTTTCCGAAGTAAATCAACATCCATAACCATTGGAGTATCGGTTGGATATCTAATTAAAGTATATCTAGCTGCATCTTTGCCAACTTTTTCTACTAACTCTTCCAAAGTTATTATGGTGCCAGCTCGTTTTGAAAGTTTTAACTCTTCTCCATTTTCAATAATCTTTACCATCTGACCAATGAGTATTTCAACATCTTTATCTTGGTCATCACCAGCACAGGCTGCTAGTGCTTTAATTCTTCCAACATATCCATGATGGTCTGCACCCAACATATAAATACAAAGATTAAATCCGCGCTCTTTCTTACTAACGTAGTAGGCAGAGTCTGATGCAAAGTAAGCAAATGAACCATCGGACTTAATCATTACGCGATCTTTATCATCTCCAAAATCTGTCGTACGAAGCCAGATGGCACCATCTAGATCATAAACATGGCCTTGCGATTTAAGCTTCTGTAAAGAATGATCAAAAAAGTTATGTTCATATAAAGATTTTTCAGAAAACCAAATATCAAAATGAGTACCAAAGTTATTTAATACTCTATTTTGCTCATCTAATTGCAGCTTGTATCCAGCATCTCTAAATGCCGAAATTGATTCGGTCTCTGGTAGCGAGATAAACTCTGGATTATTCTTCATAATTTCTTTTGCTAAATCTTCGATATATGCCCCGTGATAGCCATCCTCTGGCCGTGGTTGATTTAAAGCCGCTGCCCTAATAGATGCACCAAATAAATCCATCTGATTTCCACGATCATTTACATAAAACTCTCGTGTTACTTCTGCACCGGCAGCAGATAAAACCCTTCCTAAAGAATCACCGACTGCTGCCCACCTGGTATGTCCTAAATGTAACGGCCCGGTTGGATTAGCACTAACAAACTCTAAATTAATTTTTTTACCCGCCAATAAGTTGCCGGTACCATATTTTTTTCCAAGTGAAACTATTTTTACAATATCAGCAGCCTGGCTTGCAGTTTCTAAAGTTATATTGATAAATCCTGGGCCAGCAATTTCTACCTTGCTAATCCCTGCTGACGCTAATAAGTCATTACGAGTTAAATTATCAATAATCACCTGCGCAATCACCCTTGGTTGTAAATTTGCTTGCTTTGCTAATGAAAGTGCAACTGAGGTTGCGTAATCTCCGTGATCGCGATTTTTCGGACGCTCTAAAGTTAATTTAATAGGTACTTCACACTCTAATGCTTTGGAATTTTTGGCTAATTCCAGCGCTTTTAGGATTGCCTCGGCAACCTTACTTTGCACTGAATCTGCACTCATTTGAGCAAGGTTACCCGTTCAAGGTTGCTAAAGGTCGCTGAGTTTTGGTGATGCCGCCATTTAAGCCGTAATCTTTGCCCCTCACTTACTTGGCAATGCGGGAGTGGTGAAATGGCAGACACGCAGGTCTTAGGAACCTGTGCTTCGGCGTGTGGGTTCAAGTCCCACCTCCCGCACCAGTTGTTTTTAATTTCTTTGTAGGGAAGGCTATACACATGGCAGAAAAAAAGTTTTTATCATGGGTTGGATTCAAAGGCGAGGATGAAAGTAAGCCTGCGCCATCACAAAACGCGTTAGAAAGAATTCGTGAGCTAGAGAGCCAATTAAATGATCTGCGCTCTCGTCGAGATATCACTGGCTTAAGTCGTGAAGAGTTTGAGATATTAGCTACTGAAACTGCAATGAGCATGATTAAGTCTGCTCAACAGCGAGAAGCTAAAGCTAATTCAGCAGTAGCCCGGTTAGTTAATGAAACAAATAAAACAGCTAAAGAAAAGTTAGATAGTGCTGAGGCTAAAGCAAAAAGCATTCTTTCTTCTGCAGAATCTCGAGGCCGTAAATACATCACTGCGGCAGAAGATGATGCTGCTGATTTAATTTTAACCGCAGAAGGTGAAGCCGATGAGATGTTAAATAAATCGGCTAGAGATGCCTCTCAAATTACTTCCGCAGCAAAAAGAGATGCTCAGAAACTAATTGAGGATGCTGCTAGAAATATTATTGACTATCGATCATGGTTGTCTTCGGCGATATCTGAGGCTGAGAGATTACATAGAACTCAAAACGCTTCTTTGAACGCAGCAGAGCATGCAATTCAAGAGTCACGCCAAAAGTTAAAGCACGCTTTCGATCGACTATCTCAACTACAGATGGATATCAACGCAAATCTGGATAGCCAGAATAAACCAGTTGGTAAAACTTATGTTGCAGGTGCTGGTAAGAAAGCAGCAGCTGCTGCTGCCAGAAAACAAAAAGCTGCTAATAGTAAAAACACTAAAAAGAAAAAGAAGTAAGAATAAGTTGAAGTTAAACACTTCACTTTTTAGGTAGCTTTGTGAGTACAAAACATAACACTGGCAAAATTGGTGTCCGCCATATTTCATCAATTGATGGCCTTCGCGCAATTGCAGTTACTGCCGTAGTTCTATACCACTTAGGACTTTCATGGATACCTGGTGGATTTTTAGGTGTTGATTTATTCTTTGTTATTTCAGGATATGTGATTACTAGATTAATTCTTGATTCAATTAATCAATCTAGCGCTCTAGATCTGCGCGCTTTTTACGCAGCAAGAATCCGAAGGATTTATCCAGGTTTTCTTTTTATGGTTACAAGCACAATCATCTTTATTGGTGTTTGGGCACCTGAAGCGATTAAGAGATTCTTATCTGATCTGCCATATGCATTAACTGGGAGTATGAACTGGGCGTTGGTAGCTCGTCAGCAGGATTACTTCGAAAGTATTGGCAGACCGCCGCTTCTACAACACACATGGTCACTTGCTGTTGAGTTGCAATACTATTTAATTTGGCCAATCATTTTGTTAACAGTTTTAAAATACTTTGGCAAAAGAAACATCGCTCGAATTGCTCTTATTATTGCAATGGTCTCTGGTGTTACTTTATTTTTCGTCTCACTAAGACTAGATCAAGCAAGTGCTCAGCAAATTAGCCATATTTACTTTGGTACAGATACCCACTCACTAGGTTTATTTCTAGGATCTGCACTGGCTGTTTCTTGGATTCCTCAAAATTTAAGTGCAGATATAACAAAGCGTGCTCAAGATGTGATTGATGGTATTGGAGTTGCTGGATTACTTGGATTAATAGCAACATTCCTTTTTATTGATGCAAAAAATGCAAGTCTTTACCAAATAGCATTTCCACTTGCAGCAATCTTTGGTTGCTTTGTAATAATCTCATTAGTGCACCCTGCTTCAAGGTTTGCACCAATTATTAGTTCTGCGCCATTTCGATGGATAGGCCAAAGAAGCTACGGAATTTACATATGGCACTGGGTCATATTCCAAGTAACTAGACCTTCAGTTGATTTAACTGGTGAAACTTGGGCTTTATATCTAGCGAGAGTTTTACTAGTACTAGCGCTTGCAGATATTTCACTTCGCTGGGTTGAAATCCCTTTCAGGCAAGGCGTAGTGCAAAATTGGTTTAGGGGTATTAAGTATCGCTCTGCAAAGGTAAGAGTTCGCCAACAAGTTTCTGTGCTTCTTTCTATAATTTTAGTTTTAGCCGTAACATCTTCGATTTCGGTGCAAGCAATTAATAAAAGTAATCAAGTCATTGCTGATCTAAATGCGGATATAACAGATCAAGATCAAGGAGTTGTAGATCTTGGTAGTACTACTGGACTTTGGGTCACTGGTGACAGTGTTATTTTAGGTATTCGAAGTAAATTAGAAAGCAAGGAACATATCTCGTTAGTTAATGCCAGAGTAGGACGGCAAGCACCGGAACTACTAGCTGTTATGCAGGTTGATCAGAGCTCAGTTCCTTCATCCCCAGTTATTTTCAACCTAGGCAATAACAACGCGCTATCGGAGCAGACGGTGAAAGATATTTTTGAGATTGTTAAAAACCAACCTCAAATAATCGTGGTCAATACCGCAGTACCAAGACCTTGGCGAGATAAAAATAATTTAATCATCTCTAAGATTGCAGCTCAATATCCAAATGTGAAACTTATTGATTGGGATCGAATCTCAACAGATCGCCCTGAGTTATTTGCCCCAGATGGAATACATTTAAGTCCACTAGGTTCTGATGTTTATGTTGATCTGGTTTTGAGTGTATTAGACAAACAAAGTATCAGTTAAAAAAATAACCCTCCAATTTCTTGGAGGGTTATTGAATTTATATATTAAGACCAGCTACCAGGCAATCCGTGGATTTTACCGGCAACTACTTCACCATCTGAATAGACTGTTGAGACCTTTACTTGAACCCAACCAGTTGTATCGTTTTTTGTAATCTGTTGACTGAATTGAGTTGCTGGAACTGTTGCAACTAACTTCCACTCACCAATTCCATTGTCACGAAGTTCGACGTTGTAACCAGTAATTCCATCAGCAGCAGCTGGAGCTTTCCAATTCACTGTTGCACCTGTTTCGTTATAAATTGAAACAATTCCCACTGGTGCTTCATAAGCTGTGATTGGCTCACTACCTGATTGCTCAGTTGGCTGTTCGGTTGGCTCAGCACTCTCTGATGCAACTGGAGTTGGTGTAACTGTTGTTGAATCTGATGATGAGTTCCTTGAAATAACAGCTATAGCTAAAACTAAAATTCCAACTACTACTGCAATTATTACTGCCTTGGATGACCCACTGCTGCTTTTACTTGCAGATGAAGATCTTGGAGTAGAGGTCGAAGGTCTTGGTGTTGTAGAAATTGAAGAAACAGATGATCTTGAAGATCCACTTACTGGTACAGCTGGGATTGAATACCGAGTTGACGATTTTGCAGATCTCTTTGCGGTTTTCTTAACACTACGTTTTGCTGAAGATTTTTTAACACTCTTCTTTACAGATCGCTTAACGCTCTTTTTAGCACTGCGCTTAGCTGATGCTTTTTTTACTGCTTTCTTCTTTGCGGCCACTTAAAGCTCCTTTAGTTATAAATATTAGTTAAGTTAACTAACTAATTCAGATTGAGGATTTCCTTAGGGAAGGATGAGATAAGGATACATCAGGAAAGTTCTGATTTATCCAAGTGAAATTAGAGATGATCGAGTAAAAATGGTGCAATTGCACGTAATGCCAGAGCACGATGGCTAACCTCATCTTTCACCCCCGGTGCAAGCTGTGCCAAGGTTTCCTTGAAACCATCCGGGATAAAAATTGGGTCATAACCAAAGCCAAACTCACCAATTGCCCTTTGAGATATCTGGCCGCTTAAAACGCCCAATTGTTCATGTTCAATAAAACTTCCATCTGAGTTTGGCTTATAGAAAGCAACAATAGTTTTAAATTGCGCACCCCTGTTACCCACTGGGATGTTAGCCAACTCAGATAGTGCTTTACTTATATTGAGCTGATCTTTTTGCCTTGAATCATTACCTTCATACCCAGCCCAACGCGATGAGTAGATTCCTGGCTGCCCATCTAGGGCATCTATAAACAAGCCGCTGTCATCTGCCAGTGTTGGCATAGTTGAAAAATTTGATATTTGTTTTGCTTTAAGCCAAGCATTCTCACTTAAGCTTTTGCCACTCTCTATAACCTCCGGCATATCAGGAAAATCATTTAAACCTAATACTTTTATATTAGCTGCATATTTACCAAGTAATCTTTCAAGCTCTGCAATTTTGCCGGCATTTTTAGATGCAAGAACTAACTGGCGCATATTAAGAAGCTATTTTGATAGTGCTGCAATTTGAAGTTTTGTTAGATCAGAGCAACCTTTTGCTCCCAGATCTAACAATCTATCAAGTAATGCTCGATCAAAAGGTTTTCCTTCAGCAGTTCCCTGAACTTCAATAAAATTTCCATCTCCTGTGCAAACAATATTCATATCGGTTTCAGCCGAAACATCCTCCTCATAACAAAGATCTAATGTTGGCTCACCGTTAATGATTCCAACTGACACAGCAGCAACAGATTGTGAAAGTGGATTTGAGCTCGTCAAGATGTGCCCCTTTGATTTCGCCCAAGTAATTGCATCATGTAATGCGACATAGGCGCCAGTTATTGCTGCAGTTCTGGTTCCGCCATCTGCTTGTAATACATCGCAATCAATCACAATTGTGTTTTCACCCAATGCTTTCATATCGACAATGCCACGTAAGGATCTACCAACTAACCTAGAAATCTCCTGTGTTCTACCGCCCAATTTTCCTTTAACGCTCTCGCGATCAGATCTTGTGTGTGTAGCTCTTGGCAGCATTGCATACTCACTTGTTACCCAACCTTCACCTTTTCCTACCAGCCATCTAGGAACTCCAGGTGTAAATGATGCAACACATAAAACTCTTGTCTTACCAAATTCAACTAGTACAGAGCCTTCGGCATTATCTAACCAATTACGGGTGAATTTGATTGGCCTTAACTGATCATTTGATCTGCCATCGATTCTGCTAATGATTTTCTCCTTATTTAGTAAATATATGGTTACTTAAAATCAAATCTTGTTAGTAACTGATACTACCTCTGGACCTAGGAATCTACGAGCTAGTGCTGCAAAACTTCCAGAATCACCAGTTGCCACAAATCGATGATTTACTTTACTGCCTGCAGAATTTAGTAAGTCAGCCTCAACTAGGGTGCGGTATAAATCTTTGGCAGTCTCCTCTGCGCTAGAGACTAATGTGACTTCATTTCCCATTACATAGGAAATAACACCGGTCAAAAGCGGATAATGAGTGCAGCCTAAAACTAAGGTATCTATATTCTCTGCTTGCATTTGCTTTAAATAATCTTGGGCAACTTTAGTTATCTCACTTCCTGAAGTCTTTCCCTGCTCTACATACTCAACAAATAATGGACATGCCTTTGATGTAATTTGTAGTTGAGGAGCAGCAGCAAATGCATCTAAGTAAGCTTTTGATTCAATTGTTGCAGTAGTTCCAATTACGCCAATTTTTCCACTCCTGGTAGCAGAGACTGCTCGGCGAACAGCTGGTTGAATTACTTCGATAACTGGAATTGAATATCGCTCACGTGCATCTCGCAGCATTGCAGCACTTGCAGTGTTACAAGCAATCACAATTGCCTTTACACCAGCTGCAACTAATTGATCCATAATCTCTAATGCAAAACTTCTTACCTCTGCCAACGGTCTTGGCCCATAAGGCCCGCGCGCAGTATCTCCAATATAAAGAATTGATTCACCAGGTAGCTGATCAATAATTGCCCTGGCTACAGTTAAACCACCAACACCAGAATCAAAGATGCCAATTGCAGCACTCTTATTGACTGCAGGGTTAGTAACCATTTGTGTAAGTGTAAATGGCGCAGGAAGATCCGCCATTAACCTATATATGTCCGATTTGCCCACCTTTTATCTAATAATTCTTAAGAATTAAGGGGGATTTGGGGTGGATTACCTTGATGAACTGGCGGGTAACCGCCACGCTATTGCCTAGGCAATTAGTCGTAGCCTGCATATGAGGTTACGAATCTTTGCTGGCTTGTATCCAAAAGGATATGAGCAAACTAAATGCCTATGGAGGCTTTTTAGATGAACTCAATTGCATTATCTGCAGACCAGTTCGGAATTGTTTACAACGTTCTTTCATTTGGACTTGTATCAATGCTTGCCTGCACAATCTACACACTAGTTGCACAATCACGTGTACTACCTAAGTACCGCACAGCACTTGTAATGTCATCAATGGTGACATTTATTGCTGCATACCACTATTGGAGAATTTTCAATTCATTTGATGATTCATACGCTAATGGTGCAGTACAAGTTGGAACTGGCAAAGGAGCATTCAACGAGGGATATCGCTACGTTGACTGGATTCTGACAGTACCTCTACTTCTAGTAGAAGTAATTGCAGTACTTGCTCTTGCTAAGGCAGCGGCTTCTTCATTGATTACCCGCTTAGTGCCTGCATCAGCAGCAATGATCGCACTTGGTTACCCAGGTGAGATTTCAACTGACAACAACACCAAGGTTCTATGGGGTGTGCTGTCCACAATACCTTTCCTATACATTCTGTATGTATTGTTCGTAGAGCTTTCAAAGTCCCTAGATCGTCAACCAGCTGGAGTAGCTGCGACCGTTGGTCGTCTACGCCTGCTATTGATCGCAACATGGGGCGTTTATCCAATTGCATACCTGCTACCAATTCTTGGTCAAGATGCACTGGATCCAGCAGCGTTTGTTAATCGTCAGATTGGTTACACAATCGCAGACGTATTAGCTAAGTGCGTATTTGGTCTAACAATCCTAAAGATTGCAAGGATGAAATCCGTAGCTGAGGGAATGAAGGACGATCACTAATCGTCTAGATTAATTTAAGCGGGGTCAAGAAATTGACCCCGCTTTTTTTATTTATATATGGCTAATTAAGCTCTCCTGGATTCCACCTAGCCAGAAATAAACCGCAAAAAGTGGTTTGTGTTGATCGGTATCTAACATCAACTCATACTTTTCAAAGCTACTCTGATCAATATTTAATCTGACTGAAAGTGCCAATCTAATATCATTAATTGCAATCAGCCATTGAGTTGGGTCAGAAACTGCAATATCTGCCCTTTCTAGCTCATGATCTACTGGAAAAACTAATTGCTCCCGTAGATAGAAGAGATGATCTTGCTTTAACTTTCTAAGTGCAGGCTCGGTGTATTTACGAAACTCATCCGCACTTTCAATGTCTGAGTAGGCATTAGGTAGAAGTCTTCGTAGTACTGGATCTTCTGGTTGTGAAATTGGTGATTCAAAGTTGCCCATGCTTGCAGCCATAAGTTGTGCAAATGGATCATCAGATTGGTAGTGATGGTTGAAGTTACCTTCGCCTAAGAGTTCAAGTAATTGCTCGACTAAATTTATAAGTATGTGTAACTCATCATTACTTAGTGATACCGATAAATCGCCCGTCAGCGGAGAACCTTTAAACTCGCCCATGGTCTTCTCTTTGTAATGTTGCCCATAACCCATGTTCATGCAATCTTTGTACAGCTCTTTCCATCTCTTCTCTAGTACCTGATGCCACAACTGCTTTACCTTCATTATGAACCTGCATCATAAGCTCATGTGCTTTTTCTTTTGAGAAGCCAAATAGTTTTATAAAAACATAGGTAACATAATTCATCAAATTAACTGGATCATCCCAAACAATAGTTACCCATAAATGATCGAAAAATTTACTTAAATCTAAAACCTCTTCGACTTGGGTTTGCGAACTCATGCCCCAATTATCTAACCAAAATGGTAAAGATCTCACTACTGGCGGCAGGATTTTTTGGACCAGCATTCATTAGGAGCTGATAGGTGTGCACTCCGGTAGTAGCGGGTGCAATATTGAAGGTAAAGCTTCCGTTGTTGTCGGTAGTCACACTTGTGGCCGGTTTGCCATCTTGGACTACTGAAAGTTTTACTCCAGCAACCCTAGGAAGTAGTTGACCAGTAACTGGGTAGGTTGCGCCAACCTTTACTGAGGTTGGCAATGGCAGCACTATTTTTGGAACAACTGAGATTGTTTTTTCTGCCGTTTTTCCCTCATCTCGCTCCCAACTTCCCTCTGAAACTAATCTAATTGAACTCTTTTCACCGATTACTACCGGTAGTGAAATTAATCCAGCTGCATCGGTTGTACCTACAGAGATACTTCGCCAATTTGTATCATTACTATTTTTAATTTCAAATCTAACATTTAAGGCAGAAACTGGTGTCTTATCTGGTAATTTAAATGAAGCATTTAGGTTGACAATTGATCCGTAAGGTATTTGCTCTAAATCAGTTGAAATTGTGGCCACTACTTGGTCTGGGGCTATTGATTTAGCAATCTCTCGAACCGCACTCATTGCAGCTATATTCTCCATACCAAATGTCCAAACAGCAATCCCACCCAAACGATACTTTCCAACTAAATTTGTGCGAACTGCATAACTTTTTTCATCTGGAAACCAAACAGTTCTACTTGCTGTGCAGAAAATAGATGAATTTGTTGGATCCATATAAGTTTTCCTATATGTGAAAGTAGATTCTGCATGTTTATCGTTATAAATAGGTACGGCATTATTATTTCTTGCAAGATTTAACGCCTCTCGCATAACTACTGCTGCTTTTGCGCCAACTACTACAGAGGATGCAAACGCAGTAGGGCAGACTCCTTCTACTTTAGTTACCCAATCACGGCCATATCCAGGGATACCAAGAAATACTTTTGAAGCTGGCATTTGGGTTACTGCATACTTAACGGCATCTTCTGTCCAGGCAATTGGGCCAATTGGTCCGGGATTAGAAGTAGAAAAGTCATAAGCCATAATCCTTAATCGATCAATAAATGGCCCTATCTCTGCCCATGAGTAAACAGAGTTACCAGCACGTTTTGTTTCTTTTGCAAAATCTGGTGGAGTTGTAACTGATAACAATTTTCCTTGTGCTCGTAACTCAGTAGAGAGCTGTTTAATAAACAATATCCAGTTCGGCTTTAAAGCTGGCCAACTCGACCTACCATCTTTTGTATAAAAAGTTTCAAAATCTAAATCAATTCCATCGTAGTTATGTTTTAAAACTAGTGACTTAAGTGATTGAACAATATTATTTCTTGCACTCTCCCTTGCCAGCATATTTGCAAGTACTAATTTCCCATTATCATCAGTAATCGTTGGCAGTAATAAAATATTATTTGATTTTAATCTTGCAATCACACTTTCTTTTGATGCCGTGTATCGACCTAAAGCGTATTTATCCTTAATCGAATTCTCTCCAGTTAATCCATACCAAAATGGAGATACATCTCTAATTAGGTCCAGATTTCCTTCAACTGTTGGGAGGTTTCTGCTTAGTGAATAGTCTGGCAACCAACCAGAAAGTATTCTTCTTGGTGGCTTATCTGCTGATGCTGGGATGCTAGTTGAGAATAATAAAACGAGTGAAAGTAAAGTTACAAATAATTTGCGTGATCCCATGAATTTTAGGGTATCGCTTATTTCTGAGAAATTACTTTAAGCGAGCATGAATCTCTTTACATGTTGGGCAGATTGGAAATTTCTGAGGATCTCTATTTGGAATCCATTTTTTACCACACAGGGCGCGAACTGGTTTTCCAGTCACAGCAGATTCAGTGATCTTATTTTTGTCTACATAATGTGAAAATCGCTCATGATCGCCTTCATCAGTTGATGCCAGTCTTTCATCTTCTAGCACCCCTGATTTACCAGATTTACCGCGTAAATCATCAAGAAAACCCATAGGCAAATCCTAATCTAAAAATATCGCCTACCATTTACCAGTGAGCACAAAGTTAAAGGATCTTCTACGCACTGCCGACTTATCAAAGGCAGATATAGAGCTATTGCTAGATACTGCCGCCAAGTTTGCAAGCAAGCCTTTACGCTCCAAGAAAGCCCTATCTAAAAAAACTGTTGCAATTTATATGACTAAGTCTTCTACTCGAACTCGTTTAGCCTCTGAAACGGCCATTGCCCATTTAGGTGGCACCCCAGTCTTCTTGCGCGGTGATGAATTACAGATCGGTAGAGGCGAAACTATTTCAGATACTGCGAAGATAATTTCTGGGTTTTGCAGTGCACTTATTGTAAGAACCTTTGCTCAATCTGATGTTGATGAACTTGGTAGGTGCGCATCAGTTCCAGTTATAAACGCATTAACTGATGATGATCACCCAACACAATTATTGGCAGATTGGCTAACAATAAGAGAAAACTTTGGTAAAAATATTTCAGGTAGAAAGTTTGTTTATGTTGGCGATGGCAATAATGTTGCAACTGCTTGGTTAATTATGGGAGCAACAATGGGAGCTCATATTGTTGTTGCTACACCTGGAGGTAAATGGGCCCCAAATAGTTCAGTTGTTGATGCTGCCAATAAAATTGCTAATAAATCAGGGGCAAAGATTGAAGTTCTAAATGATGTGAAAGCTGCAGTAACCGGAGCGAGCGTTGTATACACAGATGTCTGGATGTCCATGGGTGATTCTGAATCTGATCGGGCAGAAAAAATGTCAGCTCTAAAACCATTTATGGTAACTCCAGAGTTAATGGCATTGACTTCAAGTGATTCGATCTTTATGCACTGTTTACCTGCCCATCGAGGGGAAGAGGTATCTGCTGAGGTTATTGATGGGCCAAGATCAGTTGTCTGGCGTCAAGCATTTCATCGCAGAACTACGATTCAATCTCTGCTCTACCATCTGACTAGGGGCGACCTAAAGGGCAATAATTAAGTGAAGGCTAGATAAGGTAGGCGAATGCGTATTGCGGTCCCTAAGGAAATCAGATCTGGCGAAAAGCGTGTTGCTTTAGTTCCAGACATAATTTCAAAATTAACAAAATCTGGACATCAAGTTGTAATTGAGTCTGGAGCAGGAGTTGCTGCAGAGTATTCAGATAAACAGTTTATTGAAGCTGGTGCCGAAGTAAAATCAGGTGATGTACTCGCAGGAAGCGATGTTATTTTATCTGTTCAGCCACTAACACCTTCACAGATAAAGAGTTTAAAAAAAGGCGCACTAACAATATCTTTTTTATCTCAAGCAACTGCCGCAGATTCAATTGAAGCAGCGGTTAACAACTCAATTACGGCACTATCCCTTGAATTAGTACCTAGAATTTCTAGAGCGCAATCAATGGACGCGCTTACCTCACAAGCGTTATGTGCTGGTTATAAAGCAGCACTTATTGCTGCAGAGCTTTCTCCTAAATTTTTCCCATTGCTTATGACTGCAGCTGGCACAGTTACACCAGCAAAAGTTCTTGTACTAGGCGCAGGTGTTGCCGGATTACAAGCAATTGCTACTACAAAACGATTAGGTGCAGTTGTTTCAGCATACGATGTTCGCCCATCTTCGGCAGATGAAGTTAAATCAATGGGTGCAAAATTTATTTCATTAGAACTAGAAGCACTTGAGGGCGCTGGTGGATACGCCAGAGAAATGACTGAAGAGCGCGCCGCAAAACAGAGAGATTTACTTACTCCTTACATTGCAGCAGCTGATGTCTTGATAACAACCGCTGCAGTCCCAGGCAGAACTGCTCCAAGGTTGGTAACTGCTGCCATGGTTTCGCAAATGGCTCCTGGCTCTGTTGTAGTTGATCTAGCTTCAGAAAGTGGCGGAAATGTTGAAGGTTCAGTTGCCGGTGAAATTGTGACAACAAGTAATGGCATAAAAATTTGGGGCGGAAAAGATGTACCTAGCCAATTGGCTTACCATGCTTCAATGCTGTTTTCTCGAAATGTAGTAAATCTACTTTTACTAATGAATAAAAGTGTTGATGGAAAGGCTACTGGCCAAATCGAACCAGACTTTTCCGATGAAATTATAGATTCGGCCACGCTAACTCATAATGGCGTTAGAAGAGAGAAGGGTAAATAGTGGCAAGTGAATTAATGAGTAATGAGATTGCACTTCTTGCCATATTTTTACTCTCAGTCTTTGTTGGCTTTGAAGTAGTATCTAAAGTTTCTACCACTTTGCATACTCCACTAATGAGCGGTGCAAATGCTATTCATGGTGTCATTTTAGTTGGTGCGATTGTGGTTGCAGATCATGCAAAAAGCACACTTGAGATTTCACTAGCAATAGCGGCAGTAATTCTTGCAACAATAAATATGGTTGGTGGTTTTGTTGTAACTGACCGAATGTTACAAATGTTTAAAGGCAAACCTAAGCGGAAAAAAGATTCAGGTGATGATCAATGAGCCGTAATCTCTATGACCTAATTGGCTTAGCTGCCGGTATTTGTTTTATTCTCGCGCTAAAGGGATTGTCCTCTCCTAAATCCGCACGAAGAGGTAATTTAATTGGCGCCCTAGGTGCCACAATTGCTACGGTAATTGTTTTCTTTTACGCCAATGAAGGCAAGGCGTTAAATAATCAAACATTGATATTGGCAGCAATTGGATTCGGCGTTCTAGTTGGTGTGCCTGCAGCCAGAAAAGTTCAGATGACCCAGATGCCACAATTAGTTGCATTATTCAATGGAGTCGGCGGTGGCGCAGCAGCACTGGTTGCAATTGTTGAGTACTTAAAGCTAGGTAGTGATGCCACAACTGCAGTAGTAATTGCTACAGTCTTCACCGTAATTGTTGGCTGTGTTTCATTCTCAGGCTCCATAGTTACATTTTTAAAGCTTCAAGAACTTATGACAACTAGACCTGTTGTTTTTCCATTTGGTAGACAAATAATCGCATTGACATTAATCGGTGTATTAGCAAGTGGCGGTTGGGTTTTAGTAAGCGGTGGAACTACACCACTGCTAATCAATGGTTTACTCTCTTTGATTTTTGGAGTTTTATTTGTACTACCTGTCGGTGGCGCAGATGTTCCAATTGTTATCTCGCTACTTAATGCATTTACTGGATTAACAGTTGCTGCATCTGGTTATGTATTGCAAACTACACTTTTAATTATTGCAGGAACTTTAGTTGGAGCATCTGGAACAATTCTTACGAAGTTAATGGCAGAGGCAATGGGTAGATCTATATTTGGAACTCTTTTTGGTGCCTTTACTGCAAAGACTCAACAAAGTTCTGGTGCAGCTGATACTCGACCAGTTAAATCTGGATCGGCTGAAGATGTTGCAATACTTCTTAACTACGCCCAGCGCGTTGTAATTGTCCCAGGATTTGGCTTAGCGGTTGCACAAGCACAACATACAGTTAGAGAGTTAGCTGATTTACTATCTGCAAAAGGAGTAGAGGTTGCTTATGGAATTCATCCAGTAGCAGGTCGTATGCCAGGTCATATGAATGTGTTACTTGCTGAGGCAAATGTTCCATATGAGCAATTAGTTGAAATGGAAGAAATTAATCCAACCTTTCCTCAAACAGATGTTGTATTAGTTGTTGGAGCAAATGATGTTGTAAATCCTGCAGCAAAGACAACGCCGGGTTGCCCTATCTATGGCATGCCTATCTTGGATGTCTCACTAGCTGCTAATGTAATTTTCCTAAAAAGATCAATGCGCCCAGGCTTTGCTGGCATTGAGAATGAATTGCTCTATGAAGCCAAGACAACCTTACTTTTTGGAGATGCAAAGGATTCGCTAACAAAAGTAGTTAGCTCACTAAAATCTCTTTAGGGAATATATAAACATCTTTATTAGTTGTAAGATTGACTCACTTTACAAAACATTGGAGAGAACGTGCCAGCAGTAACCGTTAAAGATATTACTATTCTGCCTCGCATAATCTCAGATCCAGCTGCAAAACCTCGTAAAGTTAAAAGCATTACAACTGCGCCGCAAGGTCATGAAGGGGAAGGTTTCCCAGTAAGGCGCGCATTTGCCGGTGTTGATCTAGCTGATTTAGATCCGTTTATTCATCTAGATCAAATGGGTGAAGTTGAGTATGCACCCGGCGAGCCAAAGGGAACACCTTGGCATCCTCATCGAGGATTTGAAACTGTTACATACATTATTGATGGAATCTTTGATCATTATGACAATCATGGTGGTGGTGGAACTATCTCTAACGGAGATACGCAATGGATGACTGCTGGAAGTGGAATTTTGCACATAGAAACTCCACCAGAACATTTAGTTGTCAGTGGTGGTTTATTTCATGGGTTTCAGCTCTGGGTAAATTTACCAGCTGCTAAAAAATGGTCGCCGCCGGCATATCAGCACCTAGTTGCATCTGATGTAGCACTTTTATCATCAGTTGATGGCGGTGCATTACTAAGAGTTATTGCAGGTGAGATTAATGGTTTCAAGGGACCTGGATCTACTCAAACTCCAATTACTTTAGTGCATGCAACTCTGCAACCTGGCGCAGAATTAAGACTGCCATGGAATCCAAATTACAATGCTTTAGCTTATGTGCTTAATGGGATTGGAACTGTGGGAGATGAAAAACATTCCATAACTACAGGCCAATTAGTTACCTATAGAGATGGTGATCTAATAGTGATAGCAGCAAATAAAACTCAAGAGTCTAGATCACCAGAGCTTGATGTATTGATTCTTGGAGGACTACCAATTAAAGAACCAGTAGCTTGGATGGGTCCATTTGTAATGAATACAAAGTCAGAGGTTTTAAAAGCGTTTGATGATTTTCAAAAGGGAGTTCTTGGCGTGGTTCCACCTAATTGGAATAAATCTAAAAGACCAATTGAAAGAGATGGTATTGGATATAAATTGGGTGCTGATCTAAAGGGAGTTCATGGAACTCCAGATGGATTACAAGAAAGCTAAATTAGCACCTTAACTTAATAATCGCTTTTAAGTATCGTTAAATACTCTTATATTCGATAGCTAAATTCAATGCCGCAATTGCAGCATCAAATCCTTTGTTCTCTTGAACCTCAGATAATCCTGATCGTTCGTATGCTTGATCCAAATTATCACACATTAAAACTCCAAACCCGATTGGTTTATTTCTAGTCAGTGAAACTTGCATAACGCCACTGGTAACACCCTGGCAGACATAATCAAAATGGGGAGTATCTCCTTTTAAGATTAATCCAACTGCAATTACTAAATCTGAACCGGCGTCTAATAGTTTTTGAGCAGCAAGTGGAATCTCAAAGGAACCAGCAACTTTATGCACAGAAACATTTTTGCATCCCGCCTCATCTAAGGCTTTTTTTGCACCACTAACTAACGCATCGCATATATCTGGGTGCCAACTTGATGTAACAATTGATGCTTTTAATTGCGATCCATCTAAAGCACCAATTTTAGGTGATGATCCGGACATTATTTTTCCTCCATAATGTGATTTAGTTTAATTCTCTTTGTATCTAAGTAACGCATGTTTTTAGCATTTTTAGGAGTAATTATTGGAACCTGCTTAACCTCAATTGATTTGTTAACTAAAGCTGAAATTTTTTCTGGGTTATTTGTCAGCAAATTTATCTGACTGATATTGAGATTTTTTAGAATCAAAGCCGCATCTTCCCATGAGCGAAGATCTGCGCTATGACCCAGTGCAAGATTAGCTTCAACAGTATCTAAACCTTCATCTTGAAGTTTATAGGCTTTAATTTTCTCTGATAATCCAATTCCTCTTCCTTCATGCCCTCTTAGATAGATTACTAACCCACTTCCAGCTCTTTCAATTTCTTCCATCGCTTTATTCAATTGGTCTTTACAATCACACCGAGTTGATCCGAATGCTTCACCAGTTAAACACTCAGAATGAATTCTAACTAACATGCCTGTTGGCTTAATTTCACCGTAAGATAAAATTGCATGAGTATGGCCGTTTGAGCCAAACTGTGTGGCTATTTTCCAATCTTTATTTTCTCTTGGTAAATCACTCCAGTTATATTCAACTAAATCTGGCTTTATTACTACCTTTGATTCTAAGAAATACCTGGTTAGCTCTGCAATGCTAATAATTTGTAAATTATTAGATCTGGCAAACTCTTTTACTTTTTCACCGGTCATCATAGTTCCATCATCATTGACTAATTCAGATAAAACACCCACCAGAGTTTGATCAGTTAATGCGCTAAGTGCTACTGCAGCTTCAGTATGGCCAGCCCTACCTGCAAGCAAAGCTCTATCTGCAACCAGCGGGAATACATGGCCCGGTCTAACAAAATCATTAGCCTTAGTTTTATTATCTGAAAGTGCAAGAATTGTATTAGCGCGCTCTTTTGCGCTTATGCCAGTGGTCAATCCAGCTTTGTAATCAACTGAAACTGTAAAAGCTGTATGTTTTAAATCTTGATTATTTGAAACCATTTGAGGCAAGTCAAGTGTTCTTGCCCTATCAGCAGTTACTGCAACACATACAACACCTGAGGTATGACGAATCATGAATGCAAGTTTGTC
>WLMP01000089.1 GCA_009700155.1 Actinomycetota bacterium | reverse complement strand
TTAGTTGGGATTAAATCCATCTCATACGGCTTATCTTTGCTAGCTGTTAGAAAAGCTAAGCAACTTGGATTTGATGACTCAATATTTATAAATGAAGAAGGTTTTGTAGTTGAGACCGGCTTTTCTAATTTACTTATTCTCTCAGGCTCAACCTGGCAGACTCCAGCATTATCTACTGGTTGTTTGCCTGGTATTACAAGAGAGCTTCTAATTAAATGGTTTGATGTGCAAGAGGTTGAATTAACTTATGAGCAATTTTTAGCAAAAGATGCGATCTATACCACCTCCTGCCTTCGCTTGATTCAGCCAGTAAAGAAGGTAGATGACAAATTGTTTAATGAGAATCACCTTGGAAATGAGTTAATTACTCAATTTAAAGAGAAGTTGTTTAGTAATATTAATCCATGACCCCAATTATCAAACGAGTTTTAGTTGGAATCGTTGGTGGCTTAATTACTCTAATTGGAGTTGTGGCATTGGTAGCACCAGGACCAGGTTGGTTGATTATTTTTACTGGGCTAGGAATATTGGCCTCAGAGTTTGCATGGGCAGCTCGAGTTCTTACATCTGCAAAAGGCGTTGCATCACGTGCAGTAGATGCAGCAAAGATTCAAAAAAAGCATCAGTTCTTAATTTTCGCAGGGATATGTTTACTCTCCCTGATTTTCCTAGTTATTTGGTATGAATACCTTCGTTAATAACACCTCTTTAACCTCTGCTTTGCTAACCTAGCCTTATGTCAGGCCAAATTAAGATCACAGTTGATGGCAAATCAACCTCGGTAGATTCAGATAAAAGGCCAACCCATCTTTTTGAAGATATGCAAGATGTAGTTGTTTGCCGAATTAATGGTCAACTGCAAGACCTTTGGAGTCCAATTAAGGATTCTGATGTTATTGAATCGGTCAGCATTCAATCACCAGATGGCTTAAATGTTTTGCGCCACTCAACTGCACATGTATTAGCACAGGCAGTGCAGGAAGTTTTCCCAGAGACTAAATTAGGAATTGGCCCACCAATTAGAGATGGTTTCTACTACGACTTTGATCCTAAAAATCCATTTACGCCTTCAGATTTAGAAAAATTAGAAAGTGCGATGCGTAAAATTGTTAAAGCTGGTCAGAGATTTCGTAGGCGAGTAGTTACTCAGGCGGATGCATTAGCTGAGTTAAAAAACGAACCTTATAAATGTGAACTAATTGGTTTGAAATCTGGTGCTATTGAAGGTGACTCATCAGTTGAAGTAGGTGGGGCTGAGCTAACTATTTATGACAATTTAGGTAGAGATGGAAACCCAACTTGGAGTGATCTTTGCCGAGGTCCACATCTGCCATCCACTAAACATATTCCAGCATTTAAATTAATGAGAGCAGCAGGGGCGTATTGGCGTGGTTCTGAAAAAAATCCAATGTTACAAAGAATTTATGGCACAGCTTGGCCTAGTCAAGAGGATCTGGATAGTTATTTACATTTATTAGAAGAGGCAGAAAAGCGCGACCATAGAAAATTAGGATCTGAATTAGATTTGTTTTCATTTCCAGAAGAGATTGGTTCTGGCTTAGCTGTTTTTCATCCAAAGGGCGGAATTATTCGAAGAGCGATGGAGGATTATTCACGAAAGCGCCATGAGGAAGAGGATTATCAATTTGTTTACTCACCGCATTTAACAAAAGCAGCGTTATTTGAAACTAGCGGACATTTGCAATGGTATGCCGATGGTATGTATCCACCAATGGAGATGGATCAAGAGTTTCATGCAGATGGCACCATAAAAAAGGCAGGGCAGAAGTACTACATGAAGCCAATGAACTGCCCGTTTCATAATTTAATTTATAAATCATCACCAAAGTCTTATCGTGATTTGCCGCTTAGATTGTTTGAATTTGGAACTGTTTATAGGTATGAAAAATCTGGGGTTGTGCATGGCATAACTAGAGCGCGTGGTTTTACCCAAGATGATGCTCATATTTACTGCACTAAAGAACAGATGGCAGATGAATTAGATTCACTACTTACATTTGTGCTTAACTTATTGCGCGATTACGGCTTAACTGATTTTTACTTGGAGCTTTCTACCCGTAATCCAGAAAAATCTGTGGGTGAAGATAAGGATTGGGAGAGTGCAACCGAGGCGTTGCGCAGTGCTGCTGATAAACAAAAATTAGAGCTAGTTTTAGATCCAGGTGGTGCTGCATTTTATGGACCAAAAATCTCAGTTCAAGCAAAGGATGCAATTGGTCGTACCTGGCAGATGTCCACAATTCAAGTAGATTTCCAACTACCGCAAAGATTTAATTTAGGTTATGCCGCATCAGATGGATCAATTAAGCAGCCCGTGATGATTCACCGGGCACTGTTTGGATCGATTGAAAGATTTTTTGGCGTGTTAACAGAGCACTATGCCGGTGCATTTCCTCCATGGTTAGCACCAGTTCAGGTAAGGGCAATTCCAGTTGCGGATTCATTTACGCCATATTTATCAGATGTTGTAAAGCAGTTTAGACAAGCTGGAATTCGAGTAGATATTGATACTTCAGATGATCGTATGCAAAAGAAAGTCAGAAATGCCCAGCTAGAAAAGGTGCCATTTATGATGATTGCAGGCGATGAAGATCAAAAGGTAAATGCAGTCTCATTTCGTTACCGAAACGGTGAGCAAAAAAATCAAATACCAATCAAAGATGCTATTAATGAAGTTTTATCTGCGATAAAAGATCGTGCACAAATATAAATGTCAGATCAATCTATTTCTGGTGGAGTTGGAATGCCGGATAATTGGCAACGGCTCTGGGCGCCACATCGGATGTCTTATCTAGAAGGTGAAAATCGGCCACTACCCGGAAATGAAATTGAGTGCCCATTTTGTCGAATCCCAGATTTAAGTGATGACCAGGCCTTAATTGTTGCTCGTGGCAAAGAAGCTTATGCAGTTATGAATCTTTATCCATACAACGCAGGCCATCTTTTAATTTGCACATTTAGACATGTAGCAGAGCTGCCAGAATTAACACCATCCGAACAAACTGAAGTTACATCTCTAACCTCTCACGCCATGAAGGTGTTACGAAAAGTAAGCAATGCTGTTGGATTTAATATTGGAATTAATCAAGGAAGTGTTTCGGGTGCGGGAATTGCTGGCCACTTTCATCAACATATTGTTCCGCGATGGGCAGGGGATGCTAATTTCATGCCAATAATTGGTAAGACAAAGGTTCTGCCACAATTACTTCAAGATAGTAGGGCGTTATTAGCCTCTGGTTGGAATCAAGTTTAAAAATCTCTTTACCTCAGATATACCTAACTTATTTTTGAGAATAAATGGAATTGCTGGAATCACTAGGCCTTGAACAAATTGATCCCAACCACCTTCACTTAAGGCAGAGTTTAATTCCTCTTTAAACTCCAAAATTAACTCACGATGTTCACTGTCACTTGGAATTTGAGCTGCCTTATCAGATGAGTAATCAGTGATCATTTGATCCTCAAGATTTATAACTGCGGTTGGCTGGCCGTCATCGGCGTGAAGTACTAGGTATGGCGTGAGCACAGGTTCAAGCATCTTTCCCACAATTGCACTCATATCTTCAAAATCTACATCTCCATTTTCAAAATCAACTACTAACACAATTGCGGGAATGTATAACTCGCG
>WLMP01000088.1 GCA_009700155.1 Actinomycetota bacterium | reverse complement strand
TCTTCCTTCTAACCTATGTTTTAAAACAAGCTCTTTATTAATTGCTCGGGGCGTGAAGTAGGAAGTATCAATACCGGGTGCTATTTGGACAAATTTACTTTGATCGCCAATTTTAGTTAACACACTTTTCGTGTGATTACCTAAGTATCCTAAATAGTCAACATCATTAACTATTTTTCTCATTAAATTCTTAAATAAAAATATCTTAGCCCACCAAAGTTCATGACCATGAGTTAATGCAACAATATGTTTAGCGCCAGCTGCACGCAAACTATTTGCCATTAGCGCTAATGGCGCTGCTGCGCCAAACCAAACTCTACTTATGTTGTTTTCTTTAAGTATCTTTGCAGCTCTTTTATTGATGCGTGGGGTTGGCAGTAATACTTTTGCGCGATCTCGAATTACTATTACGCCGTATTTATCAAGTAATTGCTGATCAAACTCTTTAAATCCTGGTTGAGTAGAGGTGTAAACAGTTAGAGAGTTTTTTGGTAAACCCTCAATCAAGCCTAAAATAAATGTTTCAATGCCACCTGCTCTTGGCCCTAAATCATTTGTTACTAAAAGTATTTTTTCTTGGCTATAAACGGCGTGCTCCGATATACGGCTTCCTACCCATATTCATATTTGCTATCTTTACCTGGCTTCCCTTACGGGGCGCGTGCAGCATTCGATCAGGTCCTAAATATATTGCCACATGTGAAATTGGTTTTCCAAAAAATATTAGATCACCTGGTTGTAATTGATTCTTGGGAATAGCTTTGCCATATCGATACTGCGCTCTTGAAGAATGAGGTAAGGATACGCCAGCAGCTTTAAAAGCCCGCATAGTTAAGCCAGAGCAATCCCAAGTTGTCATTCCTGCTGCCCCAAAGACATATTTATCGCCAAGTTGCTCGAGCGCATACTTAATTGCTGTGCCCGATCTGCCAGACACCCCAGCATACTTACCGCTTTCGGCACGAGAATTTCTTAGATCGGTGTTTTCTTGATCGGCATTTAGTTTTGCGAGGCGCTCACGTTCTGCAGCAGTTAATTTGGCTAACAGTTTTTCTGCTTCATCTAATTTTGAATTAGCGAGCGCAAGTTGCCTTTTAAACTTAGCCTCAGCGGCTTTAACTAAAGCTAATTTATCGCTGACTGTAAAGGTAGTGGCATTTAATCTTTGTGTAGCAACTGAAAATTTCTTTAAATCCTCACTTTTCTTTCGAGTGATGGCTTCAAGGGAACCAGCAGAGGATAAATACAATTGTGGATCAGTTGAAAATAAAAGCTCCAATGATTGACTTAATGGTCCGGCTTTATACTGGTCAGCGGCAATCGCGCCAATAACCTTATTCATCTGCTTAACTGATTCACCTTGCTGGCTAGCTTTCTGCTGAACTGAGTCCAGTGTTTTTGTTAATTTAGATAATTGAACTTTGGCTTCTTGAGCACCTTCAGCCGCTGTCGTTGCCTGTTCCTCAAGATCTCTTACCCTTGCCTGAACCTCAAGCAGCGATGGTGCTGCATTTGCAGGTATTGGAAGTAGGACTCCAGCGGCAACTAGCAATGCCAAAAACACTCGGAACTGAGTTCTCATTTGGAAAGGTTAACCAGTTGCTCCTTAGTAACTCAACCCAACCCATGCGTAATGTGCTGAGAATTATCTAAATTTTCTCCTTTTTATTTGGATTTACCCTAGTTTTCTGAGTTTTTGATCACTAACTCGGTCTCGTTGATAGCGAAGGGGTGGAACCAACCCAGCTGTGGCTAGGTGATTTATCGCCGCTTCATCTTGGTCAGAAAACTCTGCATTTTTGCCAGGTAATGGCTTTATGTTAAGTAGTACGGAGACAACGCAATCATTGCAAGCAATATTGCGCATTATGCAACTATCACAATTTATTATCATAATAAAAGGTTAGCCCTACCCACTGACAGTCAGTAGCCTTAACCTATGAAGCAAGTGGTAGTTAGCGCCAACCTAATTGTGGGAATAGATGGCTCAACCACAGCCAATGGCTCCTCTATTGGCTTATCTAACGATGAAGATCGGCAGCGATTTCATCAGCTAAGAGGTGAGTCAGACCTGATCCTAATTGGTGGCAATACTGCAAGGCGGGAGCCATATAAACGCACCCCTATCCCCCTATATATTCTGACTCACTCTAAAGTTAAGTTACAGCCGAAAAATCAATTGGCAAAGCAGTTTCAATTAACTCCAAAACAGTTATTAGAAGAGGTTGGAAACAAATTCGAAAGTTCTAGCGAGTTACCTATAAAGCTATTAGTTGAGGCAGGGCCAAAATTACTACTGGAAATGATCACCCAATCACTAGTTGATTATCTATACCTAACGGTAAGTCTTAACAAAAAAGGTGAGAATAAAGTTGATATTAATGAATTAACTAAAGATTTTAGATTAGTTAGAAATGAAACAAAAAAAGATTATGAGTTTCGCTATTACGAAAAGTTATCCTAATGAGATTACAGCAACGCCAATAATTGCAAAAATAATACCTAGGTATTGAACTTTATGCAATCTTTCATGTAATAGTTTAAATGCTAGTAATGCAGTAACGATTGGAAACAATGAACCTAATACCACTGCAAGTGAAACTAAGCCCTTTGTAGTTGCTACTCCAAGTAACAAGTTAGCAATAAAATCTGCAGCACCTATTCCAATTAATAAAGGGATATCCTTTTTAGTAAAGCCACCAAATGTTCGATACTTGATAAACAAAAATATCGCGATGATAAATGTAGTAAAGCGCATCGTTGTCATCGTCATAATTGCACTAGAGCTCGATCCTTTTGCGATAAAAGTAACTGCTAATCCAAATCCAACTGCTGCAACTACCGCCAGCATTACTGGTTTTAGTGCTACTCCACCTTTAACCTCTGGTCCACTTGCACAAACTGCTCCAAGTAATGCAATACTCATTCCAACAATTTGAGTTGAATTAGGCTTTTCGCCAGTGATAAATGCAATTGTTAGCGGAATAAGCACACTTAATGCTGCAATCGGTGAAACTACGCCCATTCGACCAGTTGCTAATCCAGAATAGAATGCGATTAATCCGACAAATCCAAAAAGTCCGGCAAGTACACCCGATATAAAGTAGTTATCCCAACCTATAGCTGGATTGAGCCAGGAAGAGCCCACAATAATAATTAAAATTCCAGTTATTAATCCAAATGCTTGCGAAACTGCAGTTACAGCCAAAGCTTGATATCTCTTAGATAACTTTCCGCCAAAAAAATCTGCTGCTCCCCATAGAATTGAGGATAAAAGTGCTAACAAAGTGGCCATTCGGGTAATAGTACTAGCAAATTCTGATTACTTCACTCACCTTCCTCGCGCCTTCGCTTAGTTATCAACTAATCAATTTATCCTTAGGTAGTGAAGCCAAACTTTGAACAATTAGTTGCGCCAATTTTGGCGCTAAAGCCAAGGGCTGAAATACTTTTAGAAGTTGTTCCTGCTCCACAAAAACTTGCACCTCATGCATTAGCTTTAACTGCAGATGTCTTAGAAGATGCAGCAACCGGTAGATTAGTTTTATTACATGACCCAGATGGTCAAGAAGGCTGGTCTGGTCAGTGGCGATTTGTGACATTTACTAGAGCAGCTATTGATTTAGAGATGGCTTCAGATCCATTACTTCCCGAAATTGGTTGGGCTTGGCTAATGGAAT
>WLMP01000087.1 GCA_009700155.1 Actinomycetota bacterium | reverse complement strand
CTTCTTTGTCCAGTTAAGCTTGGAATTAATTCTGACTCTGATAATCCCAATAATGGCGCTACTACCTTGGCTGCATTTACTGGATCATTTACTACTGTCTGATCGACAGCAATATTTATCGCAGAGACACTTCTGGCTAATTCAACTCCGTTTTTGTCGTAGATAGCGCCTCGAGGAGCTAATAGTGTGGCGGTTTTACTCAATTCGTTATCAGCCTTTTCAACATAACCATTTGCTCTAATGGCTTGAATCTCAATTAATCTCAAGCCAAACAGCATAAAAAGTACTAGAGCAATTGCAACAATTTTTCTTATTCGACTTTGAACTAACTGTTGGTTATTCATCTATCACTGCCTGACATATCTAGGAAATTTGGTGAGGCGATAGGAACCATTCCTAGCTTGCTTGCACTTTCGGCTAATTTATCGGGAGAAGATTTTTGTGCAACTTCCTTCAGGATAGCCTCTCGCTCATCTTTTAGAATTTGTGCTTGAACTTTTAATTCACTTAATTTAAATGCATCTTGAGCGAGCGCAGTATTAATAGCTAGCAGCGCCATTAATCCAACTGTGAATATTGCTGTCAGTAAAATACCAAAAGTGCGATTGGCAACAACTTCACCAGACTTAATATCGGGTACAAGTTTTAGAACAGCTTTATTGGTCTTCTCTCTAACAATCTGGCGAGAAATTTCTAATGCTGGTGCAAACTCAAAAATTGCCATTAGGCTGCCACTCGCTCAATCGCACGTAGGCGCATTGATTGCGACCTAGGATTACTAATCTGCTCGGCCTCATTGGCAGCCTCACTACTACTGATTAATAACCGGTAATTAGCTGCTGAATCAGGTAACTCAACAGGTAGCCCTCGTGGAGTTTTAGATTTAACAACTTGATTAAAGATGTTTTTAACTATTCGATCTTCCAGTGACTGATATGACATAACTACCAAGCGCCCACCAACCTTTAGGGCTGCAAGTGCTGCTGGAATAGCCTGCTCGAGAATAGTTAGCTCTTGATTAACTTCAATTCGTAGCGCCTGAAAGGTGCGCTTTGCTGGATTGCCGCCAGTACGACGAGCAGGTGCTGGGATAGAGCTTTTAACAATCTCAGCTAGATCTTTTGTGGTGTTTAGCTCGCCTAAGCTGCGGGCCTTAATTATGTTTTCAGCTATCTTGCTAGCAAATTTTTCTTCGCCATAATTTTGAATAATTTTTGCCAGCTGACCATGAGAGTAAGTATCTAAAATTACTTTAGCGGTAAGAGGTGCACTCTGATCCATTCGCATATCAAGTGGGGCATCTTTTGAGTAGGAAAAACCACGTTGGGATAGATCTAGCTGCATAGATGAAACGCCTAGATCAAATAAAATTGCATCCACTTCGTTAATACCAGCCGCTGCTAGGGCTTGATTAATTTGATCATATGTTAGATGTAGAAGAGTTGTGCGTTCTGCAAAAGCTAGTAATTGCTCTTTAGCTACTGCAAGGGCAGATGGGTCACGGTCAATTCCAATAAGGTGTAGGTTGCTAAATTTTTCTAAAAATACTTTGGCATGTCCGGCTAAACCTAAAGTGGCATCAATTAGATATGGCTTACTGCTATTTGCAATTGCTGGGGTCAGTAGATCCAGACAGCGCGTTAACGCAACTGGTATATGTGCTACTTCTGCACTCATCTGCTCTCCCCCTTTTCTAATCTCTTTTATCTCTTTCATTTACTTCTTCTTCTCAGATATCTACTTAGGTCACCGCCACTAGACGGACCTTCACCAATTAACGCGCGGCACCGGGGAAGTGGCGCCGCGAATATTTCTTGAGTGGCGGTGACCTAAATAGATATTTGATTGGATTTAAAACAATCCAGGTAATACCTCCTCGGAAACTTCAGCAAAGGTTTTTTCACGATCACTTAGATACTTGCCCCAGGCAGTTGCATCCCAAATTTCTAATCTGGTATTTGCACCAATAACGACACAATTTTTTTCTAAAGTTGCATAAGTTCTAAGACCAGTTGGAATTGTTATTCGCCCTTGATTATCAGGCACTTCATCATGAGCTCCGGCAAACATAACTCTTAGATAATCTCGAGAATTTTTTTGAGTAACTGGTGCTTGCCGTAGTCGTTCAGTTATTAATGCAAACTCACTAGCTGGAAAAACATATAAGCAATTTTCTTGTCCTTTAGTTATTACCAATCCATCGGCTAATTCATCTCTAAATCTGGCAGGCAAAATCAATCTGCCCTTTTCATCCAGTTTTGGTTCATGGGTGCCAAGAAACATGAAATGGCCTCCCCCACGCTCAAGTTATTCGGTAGGACCCCACTTTACTCCCTTTTTCCCCACTTTCAACCCCCCTCGCCCACTTTGCCTCCACTACCCCCACTTGGTTTTTGGCATAAAAAAACCACCTATCTCAGGTGGTTAGTGCTTAGCCGGCGGCTACATTCTTAGGCTCAAATATCGTTATTGTTCCTGCGATCCCATCTATCCTCCAGGTTGGAGCCAATCCCAAACCTCTTACCCCTAGCAGCAGGTGGCTTAACGCTTAGATTGGTAATCATCAAAATTACCCCAGATAGGCTGATTAGAAAGGCGATTACCCCAACCACAGTAGCTTTGGCAACTAAGCCACTAATTAATGCCAGCAGGCCAATCACCAAAATACCAAAGCCTAGAAGAGCCCGAGATCCCTGCTTGGTTCTTGCCTTGCCAGTTAGTGTGGAAAGTAGTTTTGGATCCTCTTGCTCAAGGGCAGCTTCCATCTCAGCCAATAACTTACGTTCGTGATCTGAAAGTGCCATATTCGCAATATAGAGCAATTTTGAAATTTTTAAAACTCCGAATACTAATCATCTTGGTTATCTTCAACACCTTCGACCAACCGAGCAGGGCGCAGACTGCCACGGCCAAATTTAGCCTTAATCAGATCAACTGCCTTATCAGCCTGTTTCCAGCCAATGTTGCGCTGACCTAAAACCATCTGCTGGATATCCTCATTTTCTACCAATGAGTCCAGTGAAATACCAACCAACCTAATAAGTGCTCTATCTAATTTAAGGGCTAAATAGAGATTTTTTGCTACTTCAAAAATCTCTTGAGTTGATGTGATCGGTAAATCTAATGTCTTAGCTCTAGTAATTGTTGAAAAATCTGCAAACCTTACTTTAATTGAAACAGTGTTTGTAGCAAAACCTTTTGCTCGCATTCGTTCTGTACTTTTTTCAGTAAGTCTAAGTAGCTCTTTTAAAATCTCTTCTTGGTTATCCAAATCAATATCAAAAGTTTCCGAGGCGCTAATACTCTTTTCTATTCGCTCAGTAACCACATCACGATAATCTCGCCCCCAAGCTAACTCATAAAGTGAACTTCCGCTTGCTTGTCCTAGGACTCTAATTAATGTGCCTCTTGGAGTATTTGCGATATCACCAACAGTTACCAAACCTAATTTTGCTAAATGTTCATTAGTCTTTGGCCCGACTCCCCAAATCTCAGCAGCAGGCAAAGGGTGCAGAAAATCTAGCATTTTGTCAGGATCAATCTCTAACACCCCATTAGGTTTACAATGAGCAGAAGCAATCTTTGCAATGAATTTGTTGTGAGCAATGCCAACTGAGCAGGTAATCCCCTGCTCTTTTTCAACTCTAGCTCTAATAAGGTCTGCTATTTGCCTTCCGCTACCAAGTAATTTTCTTGCACCAGTTACATCAAGAAAGGCCTCATCAAGTGAGATCGGTTCTACATAAGGCGTTACATCTTCAAATATAGCCATTACTTGTTCTGATACTTCGCTATATCTTTTAAGATCT
>WLMP01000086.1 GCA_009700155.1 Actinomycetota bacterium | reverse complement strand
TAAGAAGTGACGAGTCTCCTGAATTATGCGCTCTCCTTGTTCTAAGCGAGATGACTGTCTAATTATTTCACCAGTAACAGCTCGTTCCACTGATCTAAGTGAGTTAACGTTTTTGGTTTCACTTCTAGTTCCTAATTTTCCACTTCCAATATTTGCAAGCGACAAGTTAACATCACATCGGAGTGAGCCTTGTTCCATTTTCACATCAGAGACTTCAAGACCACGCAAAATATCACGCAGTGCTGCAACGTAAGCTCGAGCTACTTGTGGTGCGTATTTTCCAGTGTTAGGAATTATCTTGGTAACAATTTCAACTAGTGGAATCCCGGCTCGGTTATAGTCCAGTAGCGAGTAGTCAGCGCCATGAATTCGACCAGTATCTCCACCAACATGAAGAGATTTACCAGTGTCCTCTTCCATATGCACTCTTTCAATCTCAATCTTAAAACTCTTATTACCTTCATCTGTTTCAACCTCTACATCTAGATAGCCATTTATACAGATTGGCTCGTCATACTGTGAAGTTTGAAAATTCTTTGGCATATCTGGATAAAAGTAATTTTTTCTAGCAAATCTTGAATAAGGCGCAATTGAGCAATTAAGTGCTAAGCCGATCAAGATTGTGCTTTCGATTGCTTTTTTATTAACAACTGGGAGTGCACCAGGAAGTCCTAGGCAAACCGGACAGGTTTGAGTATTTGGCTTAGCACCAAATTCAGTTGCGCAGCCACAAAACATTTTGGACTTTGTGTTTAGCTCAACGTGAACCTCTAGGCCAAGTGTTGGCTCATATTTCGCAATTGCTTGATCGTAATTTAAACTCATTTTGACCCCGCCAATTTTGGTGCAAAATCTAAGATTGGCTTTCCCCACTTTGCAAGCAATGCTGCTTCAAGAGCGCCACCAACAAGATACATCCGATCATCCTTCATTGCAGGAGACATGATTTGAAATCCAACTGGAAGCCCATCTTCTTCAGCTAAACCACAAGGCAAACTCATGCCACCAATTCCTGCCATGTTTACTGGAATTGTGGCAATGTCATTTAGATACATAGCAAGTGGATCATCTGCTTTTTCGCCAATTTTAAAAGCAGTAGTAGGTGCTGTAGGTGAAACTAAAACATCACATTTTTCAAATGCCGCTTCAAAATCACGCTTGATTAATGTCCTAACTTTTTGTGCTGAACCATAATATGCATCGTAATAACCTGAAGATAGTGCGTAGGTTCCTAAAATAATTCTGCGTTTTACCTCACGACCAAAACCAGCTTGCCTAGTTAAATTCATAACCTCTTCAGCACCTTTAGAGCCATCATCGCCAACTCTTAAGCCAAAGCGAATTGAATCAAATCGAGCAAGATTTGATGAACACTCACTTGGTGCAATTAAATAATATGCAGCAAGGGCGTACTCAAAGTTTGGGCAAGATACCTCAACAATTTCTGCGCCAAGTTTAACTAATTCGGCAATAGCTTCATTAAATTTATTCTCGACACCTTTTTGATATCCACTTCCAGAAAGCTGTTTTACAATACCAATTTTCATACCTTTTACTTCCAGTTTTTTTGCAGCTGCAACAACATCAGGAACAGCATGATTAATGCTTGTTGAATCCTTTGGATCAAATCCAGCAATTACTTGGTGTAAAAGAGCTGTATCTAAAACAGTTCTTGCACAAGGTCCGGCTTGATCTAATGAAGATGAGAAAGCTACAAGTCCGTATCTTGAAACACCACCGTATGTGGGTTTAACGCCAACTGTGCCAGTAACTGCAGCAGGTTGACGAATAGATCCACCAGTATCAGTTCCAATTGAAAGAGGTGCTTCAAATGCGGCAAGTGCTGCAGCTGAACCTCCACCTGAACCTCCAGGAATTCGCGATAAGTCCCACGGATTGTGAGTTGGACCAAAAGCTGAGTTTTCAGTTGATGATCCCATTGCAAACTCATCCATATTTGTCTTGCCTAAAATAATTACGCCGGCAGACTTTAACTTTGAAACAACTGTTGAATCATATGGTGGTCGCCAGCCTTCAAGAATCTTAGAACCACAAGTAGTAGGTACACCCTTTTGAGTTAAAACATCTTTAAGTGCAAGTGGTACACCAGCAAGTGGAGATAATTTTTCGCCTGCAGCGCGCTTTTTATCAATTTCAGTTGCTTGTGAAATTGCACCCTCTTTATCTAAATACAAGAATGCATGCACATCTTTATCGACAGCTTCAATTTGCTGGTAATGCTGATTAGTAAGTTCTACCGCGCTTATTTCCTTATTAGCTAATGCGGTGGCCATTTGTGAAGCGTTATCTCTAATTGACATTTACTCTTCACCTAAAATCTGTGGGACTTTAAATCTTTGATCTTCACTCGCTGGTGCACCAGATAAAGCTTCAGATGGCAAAAGACTTGGGAGTACTTCATCTTCACGGACCACATTGTTTACATCTAATGGGTGAGATGTTGCAGGCACATCTTTACCGGCAACCTCTTGAACTCTGGCAACAGCACCAAGGATTACATCCATCTCGCCAGCTAAATGATCAAGTTCAGCATCGCTCATTGCGATACGAGCTAAGCGAGCTAAATTTGCGACTTCATCGCGAGAGATTGCAGCCATAATTGGCGAGTATAACTGGTGTTAATTTACTTGCGAATTTGGCCGTTTCCGCTGACTATCCAAGTTGTAGTCGTCATTTGCTCAAGCCCCATTGGACCACGCGCATGCAATTTTTGATTTGAAATACCGATTTCAGCTCCAAATCCCATTTGCTCACCATCAGTAAACCTAGTTGAAGTATTAATCATTACGGCGACGCAGTCATTTAATGCGGTAAAAATCTCGATTGCCTCTTTATCTTCAGCAACAATTGCTTCGGTATGTTTAGTTCCATATTTTAAGATATGTTCAATCGCATTAGTTACGCCATCTACTTGAGCAATATTTATCTCTAAAGTTCCATACTCAGTTGACCAAGAATCTTCACTGGCTAACTTAGTTGAAATCCCTAATTTATCGGCAACTACTTTACTTACAGAATCTATGTTAATAACTACATTGGCATCGGCTAATGCCTTAAGTGCAATTGGAAGGAACTTATCTGCAATTTTGCTATCAATTAACAATGTTTCAGCAGCGTTACATGTACTTGGACGATCGCACTTAGAATTAATCAGAATCGAAACTGCTTTTTCTAAGTCAGCAGATTTATCTACGTAAACATGACAAACACCGGCACCGGTCTCGATAGTTGGGACGGTCGATTCATCAACTACGGTTCTAATCAGTGAAGCACTTCCTCTAGGGATTACTAAATCTACAAATCCTCTAGCCTTTAGCAAAGCAGTTACTGTGCTGCGATCATCTGATGGAACTAATTGAATTACATCTGGCGAAATTGATGTTTCCTTAAACGCTTTATGCATAATGTCAATTAGAATTTTGTTACTGTTTGCCGCTGATGCCGAGCCACGTAGTAGCGCCGCATTTCCAGATTTAATAAGTATTACTGCAGCATCAACTGTTACATTTGGTCTAGCCTCATAAACCATCCCCACAACTCCAAATGGAACACTTTTTTGCTTTAGATTTAAACCATTTTCTAAATTCCTATCAACTAAAATCCGATTTAATGGATCAGGTAATTTAGTTATTTCTCTGGCGGCGTTTGCCATTGATAAAACTCTTGTCTTAGTAAGAAGTAGTCGATCCTGAAGTGATTGATTCATGCCAGATGCTTTAGCTAGATCCATATCTAATTGATTTGCCTCTAAAATTACTGTTAAGTTTTTTTCTAATTCATCTGCAATATTTAGTAAAACTTGATTG
>WLMP01000085.1 GCA_009700155.1 Actinomycetota bacterium | reverse complement strand
GTCACTTCACCTTTAAGTCAGGGGTGCCACCGGTTAATTGCTGAGCGAGTTGCTGATATAGCCACAAGCTTTGATGAAATTTTAGAGGTAATTACCCCACTGCAATTGCGCTAGAAAAAAGGTGAGAGAATACACCTAATGAGTAATTTTAGATCCGGCTTCGTTGCAATTGTTGGCCGTCCAAATACAGGTAAATCAACATTAGTAAATGCACTTGTTGGAACAAAGATTGTGATTACGTCACACCATCCAAATACTACGCGAAACCCAATACGCGGAATTATAAATAGAGAAGATTTCCAAATGATCGTGGTAGATACACCAGGAATGCATAAACCTAAGACCGCCTTAGGAACAAGATTAAACACTATGGCTAACGAAAATATTGAATCAACAGATAGCGTTGCAGTCTGCTTACCTGCCAATGAAGATATCGGTTCAGGCGATGAGTATATTGTAAAGCAAATAAAGGGTAATCAACCTATATTTATTGTTGTTACAAAGATTGATAGCATTTCAAAAACAGAACTGGCTGAGAAGCTTAATCTTGTAAATCAATTTGTTAATCGACTAAATTTAAGAAATGTCGAGATAATTCCAATTTCAGCAAAGAATTTAGACCAAACCGATCTGCTTTTGGATTTACTAGCTAAAACATTGCCAGATTCGCCTGCACTTTATCCCAAAGATATAAATACAGATCAGGCACAAGAGTTAATGTTTTCAGATCTAATTAGAGAAGCAGCAATTGAGGAATTGTATGAAGAGCTGCCTCATTCTGTAATGGTCACTATTGATGAGATGGGTGAACGAGATAATGGAAAGCTGTTTGATGTTATAGCAACTCTTCATGTTGAACGGGATAGTCAAAAGGGAATAATAATTGGTCCGCAAGGGAGTAAATTAAAAGCAATCGGAACTACTGCTCGAAAGTCAATTGAAAATTTAATTGGTATGCAGGTTTTTCTTCAGATTCATGTCAAGGTATCCAAAGAGTGGCAGAAAGATCCAAAAATGTTGGCTCGACTAGGTTTTACTGAGTAACTTTTCTACTAGCAAAATAAGAACCAACCAATACAAGCGGAAGTCCAATTGCAATTCCTAGAGTAATAGGCTCACTAAGTAGTACTACACCCAATAAAACTGCTACTGCAGTATTTAAATAAGTTATCAATGAGGCCCTTGGGGGACCAACTTCTGCAACTAATTTAAAGA
This sequence comes from Actinomycetota bacterium, assembly GCA_009700155.1. GTDB lineage: Bacteria > Actinomycetota > Actinomycetes > Nanopelagicales > Nanopelagicaceae > Nanopelagicus. The sequence continues at coordinate 2,616 of WLMP01000085.1, read as the reverse complement.
AGTAAATAAAGGCAATTGCAGTGCATAAAACTCCCAATGCAACAACTGAACCTATTGCCTCAACTGAGGGAGTTTTAGTTGGCCAATGCATTATTGCAAATGGTAGGTAAACAATTGAAGTAATGATCATGGCCCAAGTATTTATTGCGATACCTGGAATATGAGGAATGCGGCGATTAATCATATTAATTGCATACGCATAACCAACTGCAGCCAAGATAACCATGCCTATCGAGATAATGTCTTGGCTTCCTCCAAATGATTCAACTCCAACAACAAAAACTACGCCGATAAAACCAATCACTAATCCGAATAATCGGGTTTTATGCCAAACAGTATGGTCACCAAAGATCGAAGCTAATATCGCAGACCAAATCGGAACAGTAGCTACAAGTAATCCAGTAAGTCCTGAGGTGATTTCTTTTTCAGCATGCGTGATTAAGTACCATGGTCCGATCATCTCAGTAATTGAATAAAGAATTAGAAATGGCCAGTATTTCCGGGCTACACGTAATTTACTACCCTTTAAGGCAATGGGTAGGCAGATTAATCCACCAATAAATACTCGCAAGAAAACAATCACCGAAGGTGAAATTTCTTCAACTGCAACCTTTAAAAATAGATATGGAATACCCCAAATAAAACCAAGCAGCAGAAAACGTCCCCAACCAGCTTTAGTCAATTATTTATCTCTTCCTAGTATTAAATTAATATTTTCAGCGATATCTGAGTATAGCAACTCTGCATCATCTGTCACGCCACTTAAGTTAAACAAGCCATGTATTTGGCCGCTATATTCTTTATAGAAAGAAGATACCGAGTCCTTTATCAATTTACTGTGATAATTTTTTGCATCATCAACAAGAGGATCAAATTCGGCAGCGAAGATAAGTGCGGGAGCAACCCCACTCAATGATTTTGCAGATGCGGGTATGGCATATGGATCTGAATCATATTTACTACTCTGCAGGTATTGATCCCAAAACCATTTCATTGCTTGAGTTGTTAATCCAAAATCAGTTGCATATTTAGTGGCCGATTCATAATTCATCTCTTTGTCGTTACATGGATAGATAAGTAGTTGATAGGCAAGTGAAATAAGGTTAGTGTCTCGAGCTTTTATTGCTACCGCTGATGCCAGATTACCTCCTGCACTATCGCCACCAATTCCAATTAGCGTTTGATCTATTCCTAAATTAGTGGCATTTTCTACTACCCATTCAAGGGTATAGAAACAATCTTCAAAGGCTGCAGGGTAGGGATGCTCGGGTGCTTTTTGGTACTCAACTGCAATTATTACAAATTCTCCTACCTTGGCTAACTTACGAAGAGCTGGTTCATAAATATCTAGAAAATTTAATACCCAACCACCTCCGTGATAAAAAACTAATGCTGGTAGATTTTTTTCATTGCTTGGTCGATAAATACGAACTGGTAAGTTAGATGTCGGGCCTGAAATTACTTTGTGGCTTACCTCAAATAAATCAATTAATGGTTGGGCTAGTGCAACGCTCAAGTGGGAATTTGCTCTGATCACCTCCAGCGGGGCTTGCCACACCGCAGGTAGGCCAAGAGTCGCCCGTTGCCTGAGATACTGAGTAATCTCGGGTTTTAGTCCCATTGAGGCAGAGTAGACTTAGACGTCGACGTTGACCAATTTATAAGTCTAATTAGGTTGGAGTTTATTTAATGCGCATTGGAGTTTTAACAGGTGGCGGAGATTGCCCCGGATTAAATGCGGTAATACGTGCTGTAGTTCGTAAAGGCGTTAAAGAGTACGGCTATGAATTTGTGGGATTTAAAGATGGTTGGCGTGGCCCTCTAGAGGGTTTAACTATGAAGTTAGATATCCCAGCAACTCGCGGAATCTTGCCAAAAGGTGGAACTATTTTAGGTTCATCCAGAACAAATCCATTTAAAATTGAAGGTGGCGTTGAGAAGATAAAAGAGAATTTAGCAAAGATGGGGATTGATGCTCTGATTGCAATTGGTGGCGAAGATACATTAGGTGTAGCTACCAAACTAGATTCACTAGGAGTAAAAGTAATTGGCGTACCAAAGACAATTGATAATGATTTAAATAATACTGATTACACATTTGGATTTGATACCTCAGTGAATATCGCAGTGGAAGCAATTGATCGTTTACATACAACTGCCGAGTCACATCATCGGGCTTTAATCGTTGAAGTTATGGGACGTCATGCTGGTTGGATCGCTCTGCATTCAGGTCTTGCTGGAGGTGCTTCCTGTATTTTAATTCCAGAGGTTAAGTTCTCTGTTGATCAAGTTTGTAAATGGGTGGAATCAAGGTTTGAGCAAAGTTATGCTCCAATTATTGTGATTGCAGAGGGAGCAATCCCTCAAGATGGTGATCTAGTAACCAAAGATCAGACACTAGATGCGTTTGGCCATGTTAAGTTATCAGGAATAGGTGAGTGGCTAGCAAAACAGATTGAGAGTAGGACCGGTAAAGAGGCAAGAACTTCAGTATTAGGTCATATTCAGCGAGGTGGTACACCAACAGCCTTTGATCGCGTTCTTGCAACAAGATTTGGATTACATGCCATAACAGCTGCCCATGAAGGTGACTGGGGCAAGATGGTTGCACTCCAT
>WLMP01000084.1 GCA_009700155.1 Actinomycetota bacterium | reverse complement strand
TTGAGAGTTCGGACATCTAATATCAACATCGCCCTCACTCATTGCTCGAAGCTTTGAACCACAATCAGGACACTTACTTGGCATTACAAATGCTCGCTCACTGCCATCACGCTTTTCAATAATTGGTGCAAGTACTTCTGGAATTACATCGCCAGCTTTTCTAATAAGTACTGTGTCCCCGATTAAAACACCTTTTCTTATAATCTCTTGGGCATTATGTAATGTGGCATTTGTGACTGTTGATCCGGCAACCTTTACTGGCTCCATGAAGGCAAATGGTGTAACTCGACCAGTTCTACCAACACTTACTCTGATATCTAATAACTTTGTACTTACCTCCTCCGGTGGATACTTAAAAGCAATCGCCCATTTTGGTGCCCGTGAGGTAAAGCCAAGATTATTTTGAACATCAATTTCATTTACTTTTATAACTACGCCATCAATTTCATGCTCAACACTGTGTCGATTTTTCTCATACTGATCGATAAATTTTGCTACCTCTTCTCGCGTATTCACAACCTGATATCTACTGCTAGTAGGCAAACCCCAACTTTTTAACAACTCATAAGCTGTTGATTGCTTATCAAATGAAACTCCATTTGCAGCACCAATGCCATGAACTACAACATCTAATGGCCGGCTAGCAGTTATCTTTGGATCTTTCTGACGAAGTGAACCAGCTGCTGCATTTCTTGGATTAGCAAACCTTGGCTTACCTGCTTCGGCGAGTGAATCATTTAACTCATCAAATGCTTTAAGTGGAAAGAAGACCTCACCTCGAACCTCAAGTTGGCTTGGAATATTTTTACCAGTTAACTCAATTGGAACTGATTTTATAGTTTTAATATTTAAGGTCACATCCTCACCAGTTGTGCCATTTCCTCTGGTTAATGCTCTAGCTAAACGTCCATTTTCATATAGTAAGTTGATGGCAAGCCCATCTACTTTAACCTCGCATAGCCAAGTGTTTTTTACTTCAGTTTTTCCAATTCGATCAAACCAGTTATCTAATTCAGATTTATCAAAGACATTATCTAAGCTCATCATTTTCTCGATGTGATCATGCTGGGAAAAACTAGTTGAAAATCCGCCGCCGACCTCTAAGGTAGGTGAGCTCTCTAACTTATATTGTGGGTACTTTTGCTCAAGTTCAACCAATTTATTCCATAATTTATCAAATGCAGCATCAGTAATAGAGGCATTATCTAAAACATAGTATTTAAATTGATGATCTCTAATCTCCTCCGATAACTCTTGGATTTGATGTCTAATTTCAGCGCTCATATTAAATTGTTTCGCAGATTGTGGCAGAACCAACTACTCGATCACCATCATAAATAACTAATGCTTGTCCAGTTGCTAAGCCAAAAACTGGCTCATCTAAATTAGCAATTAGATTAGTACCATCAAATTTATAACTTGTTGCAAGTGGAGCACCATGGGCTCTAACCTGGGCAAAGCCACGTAGATCCTGATTAATTTCAGGAGTTGGTCCGCACCAAACAGGAGGTGTGGCAACAATAGTTGTAACTGCTAACTCTTCATGAGTACCAACTACAACCGTATTACTCTTTGGTTCAATCTTTAAAACATATCTTGGCTCACCGCTTTTATCTGGCACAGTTAAAGCAAGTCCTCGACGTTGACCAATTGTGTATGTGTATGCGCCTTTATGTTCACCTAATTTTTTACCGCTTTGATCAACTATGTCACCAGTTTCAGAACCTAAGCGCTCTCTTAGCCAACCAGCATTATCACCAGATGGCACAAAGCAAATGTCATGTGAATCTGGTTTATTGGCAACAAATAACCCCCGTTCCTTAGCCTCTTTTCGAGTATCAGTTTTAACTGTATCGCCCAATGGAAAGATGGCGCCATCAATCTGATCAGTTCTTAAAACCGCTAATACATAGGATTGATCTTTATCAATATCTGCAGCTCGGTGCAATGTTTTCCCAGATGGACCATCTTTTGTTATTGCATAATGACCAGTAACCACACCATCAAAACCCAAGGCTTTAGCCCGATCTAAAACAGCCTCAAATTTAATCTTTTCATTACATCTTAAGCATGGATTTGGCGTTCTACCTGCTTGATACTCTGATAAAAAGTTTTCAACTACCCCTTTATGAAACTCCTCTGCCATATCCCAAATATAAAAAGGTATACCAATTACATCTGCAGCTCGCCTAGCATCATGTGAATCTTCAATTGTGCAGCACCCTCTAGCCCCAGAACGATACTTTTTTGGATTGCTAGATAAAGCTAGGTGAACACCAACAACTTCATAACCAGCATCAACTGCGCGGGCAGCTGCTACGGCAGAATCAACGCCGCCACTCATTGCTGCAATAACTCTTAGTTTTTTCATTTCTTTCCCGAGGCCGCCTTTGATCTAGCTACAACTGTGGCAATTACTGAACCAAGCTTTGCTATTTCATTAATTGTATTTGTGTAACTAAGTGAAAATCTTAAGGTAGAGGTGGTTTCATCCTCAGTTAATCCCATCGCAAGCAGAACATGGCTTGGTCGCTGCACACCAGCACTACAAGCAGAGCCAGTTGAGCATGCAATTCCCTCACCATCTAACAGCAATAGCAAACCTTCTGAATCTGTCTTTGGAAATGTAATTGAAACTATTCCAGGCAAACTCTTATCTATATTGCCATTCACCCAAGCATCTGAAGTATTTTTCTTAATAGTTTCAATCAACTCCTGCTTTAGCTCTCGAACTTTAAGCTCGCGCTCTTTTCTATTCTCCACAGCATTTTTAGCAGCTGCTGCAAATGAGATTATTCCGGGAACATTAAATGTGCCACTTCTAAGATCGCGCTCTTGGCCACCGCCATGAAGTACTGGCTCAATATCTAGGCCGCGTTTTAGAATTAAAGCTGCAACCCCAAGTGGGCCACCGATCTTATGCGCACTAATTGTGGCAGCGGTTAATCCCAATTTGTTAAATGATAAATCAACCTTGCCAAAGCTTTGAACACAATCGGAGTGGACTGGGATATTTCCAGCAATCTTTACTACTTGATCAATATCTTGCAAGGTGCCAACTTCATTATTGGAGTGCATAATTGAGATTAAGGCAATATTATTTTTGTGCTCATTTACTTTCTCTTTAAGTTCGACTAAATCTATAAAACCGTCGCGATCAACTCCAATTCGTACTACCTGCGCACCCTCATGCTCGGCCAACCAATTAATTGGATCTGCCACAGCGTGATGTTCAAAGGTTGAGGTAATGATTACTTTTTTATTACTTTTAACGCCCTGCCAATATAAACCTTTAACAGCTAGATTATTTGCCTCAGTTCCAGTTGAGGTAAAAACCACCTCACTTGCTGCGCAATCAATTGCTTCTGCAATTATTTCTCGGGCTTGCTCTAAATCTTTTCTAGCTGCTCTACCAGCTGAGTGCAGGGATGATGCATTGCCTAACTTTTTTAATTGCTCGGTTAAAGCCGTAATAGCTGGCTCAACCATGGTGGTAGTTGCAGCGTGATCAAAGTAGATAGGCACGTGCTAAGTCTAAAGGTTGCACCTGACCCTGAAGTAATTAGGCTTTACGGGCCTTGATTTTTTCAGTTGCCTGCGGCAAAACATTAAATAAATCACCAATTACTGCAAAATCTGCAATCTCAAGAATTGGTGCTTCTGGATCTTTATTAATTGCCACAATTGTTTTAGATGTTTGCATACCAGCACGGTGTTGAATTGCACCAGAGATTCCAGCTGCAACGTAGAGTTGTGGTGAAACAGTTTTACCAGTCTGGCCTACTTGATGTGAGTGTGGATACCAACCCGCATCAGTTGCAGCACGGGATGCACCAACAGCAGCACCTAATGCATCGGCTAATGCTTCAACTGGTTTGAAATCACCATTTGTACCACG
>WLMP01000083.1 GCA_009700155.1 Actinomycetota bacterium | reverse complement strand
TTGTGAGTCATATAAGTCTTCACGGTGTAACAAAATAACCACATCTGCATCCTGCTCAATAGATCCGGATTCACGAAGATCAGAGAGCATTGGCTTCTTATCAGTTCGCTGCTCTGGTGAACGGTTTAACTGAGAGATAGCAACTACTGGCACATTTAACTCTTTAGCTAGTAACTTTAATTGACGAGAGAACTCTGATACTTCCTGTTGGCGGTTTTCTACCCGCTTACCACTGGTCATCAATTGCAAATAATCAATCACAATTAACTTCAAATCATGGCGTTGTTTTAATCTTCTAGCTTTAGCCCTAATTTCCATTAAGGATAGGTTTGCTGAATCATCAATAAATAATGGCGCATCTGAAATCTCACCCATACGCCTAGCCATCTTTGACCACTCTTCTTCACTTAATCGGCCTGAGCGAATGTTATTTAACGGCACTCTTGCTTCGGCAGAAAGCATTCTCATTGTGATCTCTGATTTACTCATTTCAAGTGAGAAAATAACTGAGGTCTCGCGCTTATGAATAGATGCATGCCGTGCAATATCTAAACCTAATGTGGATTTACCAACTGCAGGTCGTGCTGCCAACACAATCATGTTTCCTGGATGAAATCCATTTGTTAATGCATCTAAATCTTTAAATCCAGTTTTAACACCTTGACCAACAACACCTGATGAAATCTTTTCAATCTCATCATATGCATCAGGTAGTAACTGCGATAGTTGAACATAATCATCAGATTCACGGCGCTCAGTAACTGCATAAACTTCAGCTTGGGCTTGATCAACTGCATCATCAACTTCGCCCTCATCTGTATAGCCAAGTTGAACTATCTTGGTTCCGGCTTCAACTAATCTGCGCATAATTGCGCGCTCTCTAATAATTTTTGCATAGTAACCAGCATTAGCTGCCGTTGGAACAGATGAGATAAGAGTATGTAGATATGGTGCACCACCTGCTCTTACTAAATCTCCTCGTTTAGTTAACTCACTTGCAACTGTTACTGGATCTGCTGGCTCACCTCTGCCATATAAATCAACAATGGCATCATAAATTAATTCATGAGCTGGGCGATAAAAATCTCGCTCTCTTAAAATTTCAACTACATCACTAATTGCATCTTTTGAAAGTAGCATGCCACCTAATACTGATTGTTCAGCAATTACATCTTGTGGTGGGGTGCGCTCAAACTCAGCAGGTGCGTTTCGAGATCTGCCGGTGTTGTTTGGAAACTCTGCGATACTCATAACTAAAGCCTCCCATCTGCCACTGACACCTATGTAAAACTATTTAAATTCAATGCTTATTAAGCGTATCTACTGCCTAGTAGCCAAAGATAATCTCTACCGATAGATACCGGTAAATACTCCTTTCACCCTGTGCACTCACCTGTGTAGTAGTTGAGTAAAACTGTTTATAAGTAGTGGATATAGCTGTGGGTAAGTAAGTGCATCCGGTGGATAAGTTTTCAAATCACTTCAAACTGAGCGTTAAAAACAGTTTTAGCCTGTGGAGGAAAATATATTTGCTTATCTCATTATATGGAAAATCCAAATAAAAAAGCCCTCCAAATTTAGGAGGGCTTTTTACTTACTTAATTTATTTATCTGAAACTACAACAATCGGCACATTAGCAATTACCGCAGATTCAAGTGCAATCTTGACTGTGTACTTACCAACTTTTTTGATGTGCTTATCCATCTTGATTTTATGACGATCAACAGTCTCACCTGTAGCACTCTTAATAGCTGCCACAATTGCCTTGTCAGTTACCGAACCAAACATGGTTCCGGAGCTGCCAACTTTGACCTTAACGATCACATTTGAGCTTTCTAACTTATTCTTGATCTCTTTAGCATGATCTAGGTCGCGGATCTCTCTAGCAGTGCGAGCCCGCTTAATGCCATCAATCTGGCCTTCGCCACCCTTGCTCCACACAATCGCATTTCCGCGAGGTAGTAGAAAGTTGCGGCCGTAGCCATCTTTAACAGTTACAACATCGCCAGCATTTCCTAGACCTGGAACTTCACGAGTAAGGATTAATTTCATTTTTGATTATCTCCTTATCGCGCTGTTGAGGTGTAAGGCAGAAGCGCCATCTCACGGCTATTTTTAACCGCGGCAGCTACTGCACGTTGATGTTGGGTGCATGCACCGGTAATTCGGCGAGAGCGAATCTTGCCGCGATCGGTGATGTATTTACGAAGCGTAGCTATATCTTTGTAATCGATATAGACAACCTCATCTCGACAAAATGAGCATGGCTTCTTTTTAAACTTCTTCATTGCTGCAGCAGCTGCTGCAGATTTTGATTGCTTAGCTTTTTCTCTAAGCGTTTTATTACTTCTTGCTCCCACTGTGGTGCTCCTTATTAGTTAGGGCCCTGTTTTTTTGTAAACAGGAATGGTTTTTTTACTTTTTAAAAAGGTGGTGTGTCATCACTTGGTGTCGTTGACCAACCGCCGCCAACTGGGGCTGCTGACCAAGGATCATCAGTTGATGATGTAGTTGCTTCACTAGCTGCTGGTGTGTAACCAGTTCCAGCTTGGCGAGCAGTTTTAGTTACCTTAGCTGTTGCATTGCGAAGTGATGGACCGACCTCATCCACCTCTACCTCAAACACAGTTCGCTTTTCGCCCTCTTTGGTTTCATAAGAGCGTTGCTTTAATCGTCCAGAGACAATTACTCGCATGCCCTTAGTTAATGACTCCGCTACATTTTCTGCAGCTTGTCGCCAAATTTGGCATTGTAAAAAGAGGCTATCGCCATCTTTCCACTCATTTGTGTTTTTATCTAAGTAACGTGGGGTTGATGCCACTGTGAACTTTGCTACAGCTGCTCCTGATGGAGTAAAGCGTAACTCTGGATCACTTACTAAGTTACCGATCATGGTTAGGTTGGTATCGCCTGCTGCCATTTTATTTCTCCCGTTTCTACTTTAGATGCTTGTTCTTTATTTTTTGTTCTGGGGATTACTTTCTGGACGAACAACTTTGGTACGAAGCACAGACTCATTTAAATTAAGTTGGCGATCCAACTCTTTAACTGATGCTGGCTCTGAGTGCATATCGATAACTGCGTAAATGCCTTCGCCTTTTTTATTTATTTCAAAGGCCATACGGCGCTTACCCCAGATATCTAACTTATCTACTTTGCCGCCACCGTCTTTAATTATCTTTAGATAAGTTTCAAGACTTGGAGCTACAGTTTTTTCTTCTAAATCAGGGTCTAAAATGACCATGAGTTCATAACGACGCATTTTTATATCCACCTCTGGACTAAAGCGGCCACGGGATTTCCGCGGCAGGTGTTGGGGTAAAGGGTAGCCGCAGAGGGTAAAAGTTGGAAATTATCCCGATTTCACTGTGGATCTGACGCTAATTTCCCGCAGTAAAAAGTAGGTAAAGGTAAGTAAGCCCACCACCCTAAGTATGGATGCGATTGCATATGCACCAGATGGCAAGCCAAAGCTGGCCCCGGTGTAGCCGGCTAAATACTGCCAAACTCCCAGGTGGTAAGTAATTTCAGTTGCTTGCCAAAACCAAAATGAAATTTGTTGATTACTTTTAGTAAGTGCAATTACGGCAAGTGGAGTAAGCCATAAAACATATTGAGGTGAATAAACCTTACTGGTGGTTGTAAAGATTGCTACCGCAAAAAAAGCAACCTGCGCTAAATTTGGTGTAGTGCGTAATTTAAATAGAAATATAGCTAACGCTATAAATAAAGCTACTGTTAAAGTTGTATACAAATAATTTATACCAGGTATTTTAAATCCTAGTAAATTAAGCGCATACCAAATTGATCCAAAGTCATCTGATCTATTTAAGTTTAATTTAAAAAATCGCCACCAGCCATCGAAGTAAACGATGGCAAGTGGTAGGTTAAAGGCTAATGTGATTAAAACTGTTCTAAATAAATACAAGTAGAACTCTTTAATCTTATTTCGTTTATAAAAGATTATTGCAATGGGTAATAAGAATACAATTGGGAAAAACTTTGTTGCAATTGAAATACCTAACCAAATACTACTTGCTTCATACTTTTTCTTATCAAAGTAATAGATAGCAGCTAGCGCACTCACCGTTGCCCAAAGATCCCAATTAATAAAAAGTGAGGCAGCAACTGCAGGTGCTACTGGGTAAAGATATGAGTACTCTGGCTTTATTCT
>WLMP01000082.1 GCA_009700155.1 Actinomycetota bacterium | reverse complement strand
TTAAAAGGCTATAGTTATTCTGTGTTGGTTTCAACAAATCTAAAGACTCCAGTTGGAGTATTAAGTTTAATTGCCGAAGAGGACATTCTTCTTGCGGCGGGTTTTAAAGGAATTGATAATTTAGTTGTTCGACTAGCAGACGAAGATGCTAAGCAGCAGATTAAAAAAAGTCTTAGTATTCCTATAATTTCTGATTTAGTTGCAGACTACTTTGAGGGCGATTTCAATTCATTAAACGGAATAAAAGTGCGCCAGCCTGGAGCGAAATTTTCACAGGATGTTTGGAAGGCTTTACGAAAAATACCAGTTGGTAAGACATTGTCTTATGCCGAGTTAGCCAAGAGGGCTGGTTCTGAGGCTGCAATTAGGGCAGCAGGTACTGCCTGTGGCAATAATTTGATAGCACCAATAGTTCCTTGTCATAGAATAATTAAAAGTGGAGGAGCAATTGGAAATTATGGTTATGGAGTGAAAATAAAGGAATGGTTATTAAGACACGAGGGCGTGCTTTAAAACCCTAGGTAGCACTTCAGTTATTTTCGCAACATCTTGTTCGGTAATATCAAAATGAGTTACTAATCTTAAGTACTTTGGCCCAAGAGCTGACGTAAGTATGCCTTCTTCTTTTAACTCATCTGAAAGTGTTTTTGCAGTAATCTGAAATTCTGAAAGATCAAGGCCAACGATATTTGTTTCAACACTATTGGCGTCGATTAAACTTGGAGAAACTTTTTCGATAATCTCAGCAATTAACTTTGCACGTTTATGATCTAAATTAAGAAGGCTCAGGTTATTTTCAATAGCATAAATACCAGCTGCTGCAATTATTCCCACCTGCCTCATTCCGCCCCCATACCGCTTACGCCACTGACGAGCTTTAGTAACAATTTCTTGACTTGAAAGCATTAGTGAACCAATTGGGGAACCTAGACCTTTAGATAAACAAACACTTAACGTGTCGAAATGTTTTCCATACTCAGCTAACTTAACTCCGCTTGCTATATGAGCATTCCAAATTCTTGCCCCATCTAAGTGCATACTTATCCCAAGAACTTTGGTTTGATTGCGTAATTTTTCAATTTCTAAAATTGGCTGAATAGTACCGCCGCCAAAGTTGTGAGTGTTCTCAATTGCAATGGCAGTTGTTGAAACTAAGTAGGGACCTGAGTTAGGTTTAATAATCTTTAAAACGTCATCAGCTTTAAGCAAACCTCTATCGGACTCCCATGTTCGAGTAGTAATTCCACTAAATACAGCTGCAGCGCCCAACTCTGCCCGGACTATGTGCGAGTTTGTTTCAGAGATTAATTCCTCTCCAGGGGCTACTAACATTCGTATAGCTAATTGATTTGCCAGTGATCCTGAAGGACAAAACAAGGCAGCCTCTTTACCAAATAATTTAGCAACCTTTTCTTCAAGTAAATTAACGGTTGGATCCTCACCGTAAACATCATCTCCTACCTCAGCACTAGCCATGGCATCGCGCATTGCTATAGAAGGTTTTGTAACTGTATCCGATCTAAGATCGATTATCTGATTAATCTTTATTTCCCTTACTATTTTTAGAATTACTTCTACTATCTGACCAAATTACCAAGGCCATGGCAAGCATAACAAGTGTTCCACCTGACATTATTCTTAAAGTAAATGGGTCATTGTCAAAGTAGAGGCCAAAAAATAGTGCAAACGGAGTTTCCATTGCCAGTAATACTCCTGCAACAGTTGCACTCATTACTGCTTGAGCTTTTACCTGAATTAGGAATCCAAAAAAAGTTGCGAAAACTGCGGTGAAAATAACTGCTGCCCAGACTGAGCTATCTGGGGGTGCCTGGTATCCACCTATCAATGTAAGGACTGAGAAAACAACGGCTGCTACTATAATTTGGATTAGAGTTAGGGAATAACTATTTTTACCGTCGCTTAATTCTCCAATAGCTACAATTTGTGCAGCAAATAAAATTGCTGAAATCAAAACCAGTATTTCACCGATACCCACTGAGATACCGTTGTATGCAATGAGATATAGGCCAATGGTTGCAACCAAAACTGCTGACCATTGCGCTCTGGTAATTCGGTGTTTTAATAAAAGCCATGCAATGAGTGGGGTAAAAACTAGGTATAGTCCTGTAATAAACCCAGTATTTGAAACTGTAGTAAGGGTTAATCCAAATGTTTGGCTAATAAATCCGCCAGTTGCTAGCACTCCTGTCAATACTGCTCGCCTTACAAAGACTTTATCTAAACCTGAAAGTGATTTAGGTTTAAATGCAAACATTATCAGAGCTGCAAGAACAAACCTTGACGCTAAAAATGAATTTACATCCTGACGCTCAAGAGAATCCTTCATAACTAAAAATGAGCTACCCCAAATTGCAGTTGTAGCAAGTAATCCTAAATACAACAATATTTTAGTTCTCATTTTCCATCTCTCATCTTCTTTAGCAGAATTACTTCACTGCCATGTTCAGGTTCTGCACCAGGAGTCTCCAAAATTAATGGTGCATTTGCGACTGCTGGGTGAGATAGCAGCTCAATAAAAGGTTCGCTACCAATTTCTCCCTTACCAATATTCTGATGACGATCCTTCAAGTTCCCACATATGTCCATTGAATCATTAGCATGAATAAGTTGGATACGTTCAAGTCCCACTACCTTAACCAGCAAGTCCATAGTCTCCTTCATTCCGCCTGGCTTCTTTATGTCGTGGCCAGCAGCAAAAACATGGCAGGTATCCAGGCACACTCCAATTTTTGGATGCCACTCTAAAGCCTCAAAATACTTAGTTAAGTCATCAAGTTTTTTAACTAAAGATTGACCTTGGCCTGCAGTTGGTTCAAGTAGTAACCATGGATCGTCATCTTTTAAATTATTTAAAATCGGCATTACACCTTCATGAATTTGCTTCCAAGCATTATCAATATTTGATTCATCTACTGCAGAGCCAGTATGAACAACAACACCTTTTGCTCCTATTTCACGCCCGCGTTTCAACGAGTAAGCAGTCGCAGAGAGTGAGTTTTCATATGTAGATTTAGTAGGAGAGCCCAGGTTAATTAAAAATGAAGCATGAACATAAGCTTCGATATCATGTTCAGTAGTTTTTTCTCGAAACAGATCGTCCATTTTTGGATTTGGCGCTGAGGTTGCCCAAGTTCTAGGACTTGATGCAAAAACTTGAATGGCTTCGGCCTTAATTGTTAGGGCATATTCAATAGAACGAGTTGCCATCCCACCAGAGGTTGGCACATGTGCGCCTATTCTTACAGCATTCCTAGCCTTCGCCATTTGGAGAGCCTACATGAGAGTTAAGAATTTTCTTACCGCAAAGTAAGAGTAATCAGTGATCCCTGTTTTACCTTACTGCCTATAGCTGGAGAGATGTTGTTCACTTTTCCAGATCCTTTAATGGATACACGAAGACCTAAGTTCTCTAAATCTAAAGTGGCACTGTTTTTACTTTTGCCTATAACATTTGGGACAAATATAAATTCAGGCCCTTTTGAAACAAATAGCTTGATTTTACTTCCCTTTGGAATCGCATCTGACTTATCAGGAGTCTGGGATATTACCTGCCCTTTAAAAACTCCGTCACTAAATTTATACTCAACATCTACATCAAATCCAGTTTCAGTTAATTCTGACAGTGCTTGCTCGCCACCTTTGCCTACGAATGAAGTTAGAGTAATTTTCTCGATTCCTTTACTAACTATTAAGTTAACTGTTGAACTCCTCTTTACCTCAGATCCGCTCTCAGGTTCAGTTTTGATAACAAAACCAGATTCAATTTTCATATCGTAGACTTCAAAAATTTCACCTACCGCAAGTCCTAAATCAGCTATCTTTTGTGATGCGATATCTGGAGTAATACCCACTAAGTTAGATATAAGAATTCGCTCTGGACCTTTTGAGATTACTAAACCAACTACGCCTTCGGGTGAAATTCTTCCACCACCTCCGGGTTTTGTTGAAATGATCCTGCCCTTTTGCACATCTTCACTAAATACTTCATCTGATACTTCTGATCCCAGTGCCAGATCATCTAGCACTTTAACTGCCTCAGCTTTACTCAGGCCAACAAGCGATGGAACTGTAACCTTTCCAATATCTAAGAACCTAACAACACCAAAAACTAATGACACTAAGATTAAGAGTGCTATAAATCTATTTCTTTTTACTCTTCTTGAAACCCTTCTTCTTTTGGTGCCTGTAGATTCCTCTGGCTTAGTAATATTTATTGGTTTACTTGAGATTAGTTGAGAGGTTCTTTCTTTAATTCCACTTAGTTTAGATGTGACAGATACT
>WLMP01000081.1 GCA_009700155.1 Actinomycetota bacterium | reverse complement strand
TGGCGGAGACGAGAGGATTTGAACCTCCGAAACCCTTTAGGGGTTAACCTCATTAGCAGTGAGGCGCACTAGACCGGGCTATGCGACGTCTCCAAGTGGTGAGTGAAGTTTACAGGCAGTTACCATGCTTTATTACCGGCATATCAACGCTATTTTGTATGCCAGAGTTATCTTTAAAACTTGATAACTATTTTATGAGCACTCTTATCGCTTCGTAGCGCCTCTAACGCTTTGCCGTACTCCTCTATTGAGAAGCGATGGGTAATCAAGCCATCTGTTTTTAATCGACCAGACTCAAATGCTGCCAACGTAGCTGGGAAGGTATCAATCTCTGCAAATGAACCTTGAATTCTTATTTCGCGATGAAATACATCAAATGCGTTTATTCTAAAAGTTTCATCTGGCTCAGCCACACCATAAACCATAAATGTTCCACCACTTCGCGTTAGTGGCACACATATTTCTGCTACCTCCATTGAACCAGTAGCTTCAACCACAATGTCATAACCACTTGGCGATGCTGCTAGTAAATCTGCTTTAGTTTTTGCAATATTATTTCTATCCATTAGGTAGGTTTTATCTGCACCTAATTTTTTTGCTGCATCTAATTTAAATTTAGTTGAACCAGCAACTGTCACCGATGCTGCTCCTGAGGTTGCCATTAACTGAGCTAGTAGTTGACCAGTTGGTCCTGCTCCAAAAATTAACGCGCTACTTCCGGCTTTAATATTCAACATCTGCGCACCGTGCATGGCACATGCTGCTGGCTCTGCAAAAATGGCAACATCTGGCGATAAATTTCCAACGGCAAATACTAAATCCTGGGTTGCAATCATGTACTCAGCAAATGAACCTGGCCAGTTTGTACCTAGCCCTTTGCGGTTATGGCAAAGAATTGGTTTACCTTCGCGGCAAAATTCACAGTCACCACAACTTACAACTGGGTTCACAGTTACGCGTTGACCAACTTTAAACTTATCAACACCACTACCTAGCGCAGCAACAGTTCCAACCATTTCATGGCCTGGGATAAGTGGAAACTCTGCTAAAAAATCACCCTCATGAATATGTAAGTCAGTTCCACAGACACCAGCTAGTTCAATTTTAATTAATACTTCACCAGCTTTTGGCTCCGGAGTTGGAATCTCCTTTATGGTGTAGTTTTTTGCTGATTCATAGACAACTGCTTTCATGAACTCTCCAAGCTTAAATTGTTAGATAGTGAAAGTATTTCACTTATGTTCAGTAAATTGCAATAGATCGAAATTACTATTAACTAAATCTGATTAAAACTTTAATTTGACCTCCAGCAATTGCGGTATCAAATGCTTTTTGAGCCTGTTCCTTTGGAAATACTGCTGTCACAAACTCATTAGCTTTAAATGAGCTCTGGCCGATGATTTTAATTGAGTCTTGATAATCCACAGGTAGATAGGTAGCAGATCCTTGAATTCTGATCTGATGATCTTGAATTATTGGCAGCGGAATGCTCACATCTTTTGTTGGTACACCAACAATTACTACAGTTCCAGATTTATCAGCCATTTTTATTGCTTGCGTAACTGTTTGCTGAATTGCAACACAATCAAATACCACATCTACACTCTGACCAAAATCATTACGGACATCATCAGACAATGATGGACTTGCAGCATCAAATACTGAATCAGCACCCAATCGCTTTGCTAATTCCCGCTTTGATTCAAGTAAATCGGTCATAACTATTTTCTTTGCGTTAAAAAACTTTGCAACATAAAGTGTTAGCAAACCAATTGTTCCGCAACCTAGGATTGCTACAGTTTTACCAGTTAGATCTTTACTGCCAATAAAAGATAGTTTTACCGCATGTACTGGTGTTGATAGTGGTTCAATTAATGCTGCAGCCTCATCTGAAAATGACTCTGGCACTTTATGAAACCTTGTAGCTGGCAAGCTCCAATACTCAGCCATCCCACCTTGGGAGTAACCACAACCAAAGAATTTTAAATTTTCACATAGATTTTCCTGCCCACTGTTGCAATTCTTGCAATTCCAACATGGAAGATCTGGTTCAACTGTTACTCGATCGCCAACCTTAAATCCATTTACATCTGGTGCGATTTCTCGAATTACCCCTACAACCTCATGTCCGGGTAGATAAGGAATTGGCACAAATGGATGATGTCCTTGAACTGCATGAATATCAGAACCACAAACCCCAGTGACTAAAGTTTGGGCCAAAATTTCACCTGACTTAAGCACAGGCTTATCAACCTCTTGAAAGGTAACGGTATTAACACTTGTTGCTACTAAGCGCTGCATTTTTTTCCTCTGATCCTGAGAGTTGTAGTTGAATATTAGTCATTTGATCTAGCTATGGGAAGGGATCAATTTATAGCCAATATCACCAACTTTTTAATAAAGATATCAAGTGATAAATTGGCTTAGTTAAATAATCTATTAAGGGCAGATAATTTATGCCCTAGAAGTAGGCTAATAGTATGAATTCGGCGAGTAACTCAAGTGATAATGAAGAGTTGTCGAAGATAAGAACGCACGATATTCCAAGTGCAGATGCAATGAGTGAGTTCATGAAACAAGGCTGGGCGCCATCACCGCTTTCTGGAATTAATCCGCACCCATCAATTCCATTTACAAAGTTAAGGCGTGAAAAGATATCGAAGAAATATCCAGGAGTTAGATTAGTTTTTCCAGCTGGATCATTAAAGGTTAGAAGTAATGACACAGATTATCCATTTCGTGCCCACTCGGCCTTTAGTTGGTTTACTGGAATTATTGCACCAGATGCAGTGGCTGACTCAGTATTAGTAATGGAGCCAATTAACAATGGTCATGAGCCGCTGTTATTTGTTCATCCAAGATCAGTTCGAGATAGTGATGAGTTTTATAAAAATACCCGCTACGGTGAGTTTTGGGTTGGCAGAAGAATGAGTCTTGAAGAAACCCAATATAAATATGAGATTAAAGTAAATCATATCGAATCTATTGAACAATACTTTTTAGATAAAAAAGAAACTTTAGTTATTCGCGGTGAAGATAAAACAATAGATGATTTAGTTTTGGAAAATACCGAAGGTGAAAAGGAGTTTTTAAACTACACATCCCTAATGCGAATGATTAAAGATGCGTATGAAATAGATGAGATGCAAAAAGCTGTTGATGCATCGGTGCGTGGCTTTGCAGATATGGTCAGAGTATTTCCTGCTGCCACATCAGTTGCCAGGGGAGAGCGAATAATTGAGTCAGCTTTCTACGGTAGAGCACGGCTTGAAGGTAATGAGCCTGGTTACTCAAGCATTGTTGCCGCAGGATCACATGCTTGTGTATTGCACTGGATTAAAAATAATGGTGATGTGTTACCTGGTGATTTAGTCTTAATTGATGCTGGAGTTGAGGTTGATTCACACTACACCGCAGATATAACTAGAACCTTTCCAGTAAGTGGCAAATTTACTAAAGCGCAGCGAGATATCTACATGATTGTTTTTAAGGCTCAAAGTGCTGGAATTGCAGCGATAAAGCCAGGTGCTAAATTTAAAGATATTCACGCAGCGTGTATGGCGGAGATTGCAAAGGGTGCATTTGAGTTAGGTGTATTACCTATAAGTATTGAAGAATCATTAAAGCCAGAGTTCGGATTACATAGAAGATGGCAATTTCATGGCTCTGGCCATCACTTAGGAATTGATGTTCATGATTGTGCTCACGCTAGAAAAGAAGAGTATTCAGATGCAAATTTAGAAGCGGGCATGATTTTAACTGTTGAGCCAGGTTTTTATATTCAACCAGATGACACATTATTTCCAGAAGAGTATCGGGGAATTGGCATAAGAATTGAGGATGATATTTTAGTAACACAATCTGGCGCCAAGATATTATCTAATGCGCTGCCTCGACACCCAGATGAAGTTGAAGTTTATATGGCTAAACTTCTAAAGCCTTAGTTCTTAATTATTTTTTACTTTTAAATCCACGACTTAAAATAGTAGTAATAAATGAAATTATTAATGATGCCCAAAGTGCTGACCAAAAATCATTAACATCTAATCGATCACTCCACCTTGCAGTTAGCATCAACATGGCAGCATTAACAACTAGTGCAAATAAGCCAAGTGAAAGTAGTACTGCAGGTAAAGTTAGTAACTTAATAATTGAACCTAAAACTGTGTTTATTACTCCAAAGAGTAATGCCACCCAGAGATAGCTCCAGGCCCCACCATTTACGGTTATTCCAGATACCAACGCTGTTGCTGCCCAAAAGCCTAATGCGGCTGCAATTAAGCGGATAATTAAAATCATCTACTAAACAATACCTTCGCGCTTTCGAATTTTAGATCCAAGCCATCTAACTGGATCATATTTCTCATCAACGACTCGTTCCTTCATTGGAATAATGGCATTATCGGTAATTTTGATATGTTCTGGACAAACTTCAGTACAACATTTTGTAATGTTACACATACCAAGTCCATGCTCGGCTTGTGCTTTTTTCTTGCGGTTTTTTAAGATATCAAGTG
>WLMP01000080.1 GCA_009700155.1 Actinomycetota bacterium | reverse complement strand
TGGCAGTAGTATTTAATTACTAACCAGCGTTGTTTAGTAGAGAAGGTGCCTGCCAAAGTGATTATTGGTATTCCTAAAGAGTTAAAAAATAATGAGTTTCGAGTATCTGCCACCCCATCCGGTGTGCACGCATATGTTGCAGCCGGTCATAAAGTATTAGTAGAAAAAGATGCGGGCCTTGGCTCTGCAATCTCCAATGAGGAGTATCTGCAAGCTGGAGCAACCATAATTGAATCAGCTGATGAGATTTGGCAGAAGGCAGATTTAATTCAAAAGGTTAAAGAGCCAATCGCAGCTGAGTATAAAAGAATGCGTAAGGGCCAAATTCTCTACACCTACCTACATCTTGCAGCTAATAAAGAGTGCACACAAGCTGTAATTGATTCAGGTATTACGGCAATTGCTTATGAAACTATTGAGATAGATGGAACATTGCCACTACTTGCGCCAATGAGTGAGGTTGCAGGAAGAATGAGTGTGCAGGTGGGAGCTGCGGCATTAGAGGCAAGCCGTGGTGGCCGTGGCGTACTGCTGGGCGGAGTGCCAGGTGTTAGACCAGGCAAGGTTGTAGTAATTGGTGGCGGGGTAGTTGGAGTTGCAGCGGCAACTATTGCCCATGGCATGCGAGCTGATGTGAGTGTTTTAGATTTAGATTTAAAGAGATTAGGCAAGATAGATCAATTATTTTCTGGCACAGTTAAAACTATTGCATCTAGTGCTTATGATATTGAAAATGAGGTCACTAAAGCTGATTTAGTAATTGGCGCAGTACTAGTACATGGGGCAAAAGCGCCAAAGTTAGTTTCAAATGCATTGGTTGCAAAGATGAAGCCAGGTTCAGTATTAGTTGATGTTGCAATTGATCAAGGTGGCTGCTTTGAAGATTCACGGGCAACAACACATCAAGATCCAACATTTAAAGTACATAACTCAATTTTTTACTGTGTGGCAAATATGCCAGGGGCAGTTCCTGCTACTTCAACCTTTGCCTTAGCAAATGCCACCATTAAATATGGCTTAACCTTGGCAAATAAGGGATGGCAGAAGGCAACTGAAGATGATGCTGCCTTGGCTAAGGGAATAAATGTGCATGAGGGCAAGATTTATTACGATGCAGTTGCTAAGGCGCACAATCTCTAGTATTTTTCTCCTTAAGGTCATGAGTCTTAGTTCATAGCCCCGGCTAACTAAGCGGCAACCCTCCACCACGGTGGGGTGCTCCGGGTGAGGACCAGATCGATTGCAAGGTGTAATCGATAAGCGTGGATCGCAAAAAAGAAAATTAGGGATTACCCCTATTTAATTTTTGATCCCCTTAAAAACAAGGAGGCTACTTTGACTTACTCATTTGAAACCCAACAGATTCATGCTGGTCAAGTTCCAGATCCAACTACAGGCGCTCGCGCACTGCCGTTGTATCAAACTACTTCATTCCAATTCCGTGATACCAAGCATGCCGCTGATCTATTTGGATTAGCAGAGCTGGGAAATATTTACACCCGTATTATGAATCCAACTCAAGATGCAGTTGAACAACGTATTGCTGCCCTTGAAGGTGGTGTTGCGGCATTATTAGTTGCATCAGGTTCTGCTGCTACCTCATATGCCATTATGAATGTGGCCCAAGCTGGCGATCATATTGTTTCATCGCCATCACTTTATGGTGGAACTTACAATCTATTCCATTACACCTTACCTAAATACGGTATTGAAGTTACCTTCGTTGATAATCCAGAGGATCCAGAGAGCTGGCGCAAAGCAGTTAAGCCAAACACTAAGGCTTTCTTTGGTGAGACGATTGCTAATCCAAAAAATGATGTTTTAGATATTGAAACTATCGCAAAGATCGCCCATGAGAATGAGGTGCCATTAATTGTTGATAATACAGTGGCAACTCCTTATCTAATTAAGCCAATTGAGTGGGGAGCAGATGTTGTTGTTCATTCAGCAACTAAATTCCTATCTGGTCATGGAAATGCAATTGTTGGTGCGATTGTTGACTCTGGAAAGTTTGATTACGCCAGATATCCAAAGCGATTTAAGAGCTTTAATGAGCCAGATCCTTCCTACCATGGTTTGGTTTACGCCCAAGCACTTGGCGTCGGCTCTGCCTTTGGTGCAAATCTTTCTTACATCTTCAAGATTCGTCTAACTCTGCTTCGTGATATTGGCGCAGCAGTTTCACCATTTAATGCTTGGCTATTAGCTCATGGTTTAGAGACATTATCTCTACGCATGGAGCGCCATGTTGAAAATGCTAAAGCTGTTTCTACTTGGCTAGAAAAGCATCCACAGGTGGAAAAGGTTAATTACGCATCCTTGCCATCATCTAAGTGGAACAAGTGGGCAACTAAGTATTGTCCAAAGGGAAGTAGCTCAGTTTTATCTTTTGAAATTAAAGGTGGAATTGAATCTGGTAAGAAGTTTATTGAAGCACTAAAACTTCACTCCCATGTGGCAAATATTGGTGATGTGCGAAGCTTGGCAATTCACCCAGCCTCTACAACTCACTCACAATTAACACCAGATGAGCAAATAACTGCAGGTGTTACCCCAGGATTAGTTCGTCTATCTGTTGGTATTGAAAATATCGCAGATATTCAAAAAGATCTTGAAACTGCATTCGCTGCAGCTAAGTAATTTACTTAACTTAACAAAAAGCGAGCAGTAAAAATGAGCAAGGTGAATCCGGCAGTTACCGGGGCATGGCTTGAATACCATGACCCCGGTGATCGCCAATTTCTAAAAATTGGTGATTTAACGCTGGAGTCTGGGCAGATATTGCCCGATGTAACAATTGCTTATCAAAGTTGGGGAAAGTTAAATTCAGCAGGTGATAATGCAATATTAGTAAATCATGCATTAACTGGCTGGGCCGATGTTAATGGTTGGTGGCCGCAAATGGTTGGCCCCGGTTTACCATTTGATACCAATAAATTTTATGTAGTTTGTCCAAATATTATTGGTGGCTGCCAGGGAAGTACTGGTCCATCTTCATTAGCACCAGATGGCAAAAGGTGGGGATCTAGATTTCCATCACTGACCATTAGAGATATGGTGGCGGCAGAGTTAGCTTTTACTAAAAAAATTGGTGTAAGTAAGTATCAATTATCGGTTGGTCCATCCTTGGGTGGTATGCGAAGTCTGGAATGGGCCATAGATCATCCAAATTTAATTGGTTCTATTTGTACTATCGGCTCATCCGCCGTTGCAACTGGTGATCAAATTGGTTCGGCCACAATTCAAATCAGAGCAATTAAGAGTGATCCCTACTTTAATAATGGTGATTACTATGAACAAAGTGTTGGGCCAACTGAAGGCATGGGAATTGCTCGAAGGATTGCGCACCTAACTTATCGAACTGAATCTGAGATGGATGTTCGCTTTGGGCGAGAGTTACAAGGTGATGATACGGGCCGGTTTGCAGTTGAGTCCTATCTAGATCATCAAGCACAAAAGCTGGCCAAAAGATTTGATGCTAATACCTATATTTCATTAACCGAGGCGATGCTCTCCCATGATGTTGGCCGAGATCGTGGTGGGGTGGCAGCCGCCCTTTCTAAGGTTAAGGTGCCATTACATATCGTCTCGATCGATAATGATCGATTATTTCCACCTAGGTTGCAGCAGGAGATAGCAGAGCTGGCCCCATCGGTTTCCACCCTGCACACCATTTCCTCCCCATTTGGCCATGATGGCTTCCTAATCGAAGTCGAAACTGTGGGTCAGATCATTAAAAATGCGCTCAACCTGGCAAAAATCTCAAATTAATCAATTTGGATGTGCATTTACCCCTGTGGACAATTTATAATATAGCCAGGAAGTCAGGCGGTTTAAAATAAATCGCATCGGCAAAGACTTCAAAAACAAAGGATGAATTGTGGCTGTATCTCGTGCGCCCAAAAAAGGTGCAAAGGCTAGTAAATCTAAGAGTAAGCCTGCAGCAAAAAAGAAGTTAGTAAAAAAATCTTTAGTAAAAAAAGGTAAACCTGCCAAAAAAGTTGAAAAGGTGCCATTAAAACAAAATCTCGATGCTAAAGATGTTTCCCAAATTTTAAAGGTTAAAGATTTAGTTATTCAGCAGAAAAATGTCTTAAGTGAGTTGGAATCTAGAGGCATTACAAATATTCATCGCATAGTTAAAAAGGCTGATCAAGATTTAGTTTTAATTGCTAGAGAGCTTGAGGTGACTGTGCCAAAGCAGGTTGAAAAATTACGCAAGGCAGGTCTTGGCTCACCTTATCGAATGCTGAAAAAAACTGAGTTAGCACTGGTTGCACCCCCTGCGCCAAAGCCAAGTGCTGCGGCATCCGGCAAGGGTGAAAAGATTGCTAAGGTAAAAATTGATGGCGAAGAGGTTGAGTTAGAAGAGGTTGAGTTAGAGGATCTAGATAGCTTAATTGAAGAGAAAGAGGAGACACCAGCAGAGGATGGTGCCTCTGAGATTAGAGTTGTAAATGTTGCTGAAGAGTCTCAAAATGAGGAGAACTCATTTGTACTTAAAGATTCAGAGGAAGATGACGCCCC
>WLMP01000008.1 GCA_009700155.1 Actinomycetota bacterium | reverse complement strand
TTCCAGATGTATATGTTCCATGCGAGGTATGCCACGGTGCAAGATATAACCGTGAAACATTAGAGGTTCACTACAAAGGTAAAACGATCGCTCAAGTGCTCGATATGCCTATTGAAGAAGCCAGTTCCTTCTTTGAGTCAGTTCCAGCTATTTCTAGATTCTTAAAGACTTTATGTGACGTCGGTCTTGGTTATGTGCGTCTGGGCCAATCAGCGCCTACTTTATCTGGTGGAGAGGCTCAGCGCGTAAAACTTGCTACTGAGTTACAGCGCAGATCTACAGGAAGAACAATCTATGTTCTCGATGAGCCAACGACTGGCTTGCATTTTGAAGATGTAAGAAAATTATTACTAGTATTAAATAGATTAGTAGATACTGGAAACACAGTTATAGTAATTGAACACAATTTAGATGTTATTAAATCTGCTGATTGGGTTATCGACCTTGGACCTGAAGGCGGTTCTGGCGGTGGCTTAGTTGTTGCAGAGGGTAGACCTGAAGAGATTGCCAAGAATCCAAAAAGTTACACCGGTAAGTTCTTGCTTGAAACTTTGAAAAAGTAATCATGTCAGATCCGCAATCGTACCGTCCTTCAAATTTACCCACTGACCCTGGTGTATATCGATTCTTTGATAAGGATGAAAAAGTTATCTATGTTGGCAAGGCTAAAAATTTAAAGAATAGAATCAATTCCTATTTCGGAAGCAATCTGCAAATAAAAACACGCAAAATGGTTAAGACTGCTGTTCGGGTTGATTGGACCATAGTAAATAGTGAACTAGAAGCTCTTCAACTTGAATTCACCTGGATAAAGCAGTTCAACCCTGATTTCAATGTTCAGTTTAAAGATGACAAGTCATATCCATATTTAGCAATTGATTTAGCTGCCGAGTTTCCACGGCTTTTTATATCAAGATCGAAAAAACAAAAGGGCGTAAAGTATTTTGGCCCTTACTCACATGCCTGGGCTCTTCGAAGTACTTTTGAAACTCTAACAAAAATCTATCCAGTTCGAACTTGTAGCGAGTCAAACTTTAAAACAGCGGTGCGTAATAAAAGACAGTGCTTATTGGGTGATATAGGTAAATGCGCTGCCCCATGCGTAGAGTGGATTAGCAAAGATGATCATAAGGATTTGGCACAGAATTTAGCTAACTTTATAGAAAAATCGCCAACTGAAATCCTAGATCGTATTGAAGAAGAGATGCAGGATGCAGCAAAGAAAGAAGAGTTTGAAAGAGCAGGTAGGTTGCGCGATCAACTTAGCGCAATCAATAAGGCCTTTGAATCTACAGATCGCTTCTTAAATGAGAATATCAATGCTGATGTACTAGCTATACACGAAGATATCACTCATGCTGCGTTGTCACAGTTCACTATCAAAGCAGGCAGGATAACTGGGTCAAGATCATGGATTATTGACAGAGCGAATTTACTCGAGGATGAGGAAATCATTACGGCAATGATTGGCAAGATCTATTCAGAGTCAATCCCGCCGCAGGAGTTAATTATTGATCAGCTACCTGAAGACATCTCGTCAATAGAAGAGTGGCTATCGGAAAAGGCTGGAAAATCTGTATCTCTTACTCGGCCGGTAAAAGGAGAAAAGCTAGAGATTATTCAACTAGTAAAAAGAAATGCCAATCAAGCATTGATTCAATATTTGAGCAAACGAGCCAATGACTCTGCTGTTAGTGGTGGAGCATTAACTGAAATTGCAGAACAGTTAGAGCTAGCAGAGTTGCCGTTAAGAATTGAATGCTTTGATATATCTAATATTCAAGGCACCAGCATGGTTGCATCCATGGTGGTTTTTGAGGATGGTCAACCAAAGAAGAGTGAGTACCGAAGATTTTCAATTGATGATCAATCTGGCTTTGATGATACAAGAGCAATGAATCACGTTATCACTCGTAGGTTTAAGAGATATTTAGAAGAAAAAAGCGTTGATATTGCCGAGAATAATACTCAAGGTGTATCTAGACCAAAGTTTGCATATCCACCTCAGTTAGTTGTTGTCGATGGCGGAAAACCCCAGGTAAATGCCGCAGCTAAAGCTTTAAGGGATTTAGGAATTGAAGATATTGCACTTTGTGGTTTAGCTAAACGCCTTGAAGAGGTTTGGCTACCTAATAGTAGTGAGCCAATTATTTTTCCAAGACATAGTGAAGCTTTATATCTATTACAGCGCGTTAGGGATGAAGCTCATCGGTTTGCTATTAACTTCCATAGATCAAAACGCTCAAAGCTTATGTTGGATTCATTCTTGGATGAGATCGGAGGACTTGGCGAAGGACGTAGAAAAGCGTTATTGGATAAATTCGGAACCGTTACTGCGCTTAAGTCGGCAAGTATTGAAGAAATTTCAGATGTCCCAGGAATTGGACCAAAGATGGCCAAAATAATTTTCGAAAGCATTAATCAGAAAGAACCAACTCGCAATATTGATATGCAGACCGGTGAAATATTAGATGCTTGACAGGTATAGCAAGATATAGGCATGGCAAAAAACTCTGAGGTTCTAATAGTTAGTGGTATGAGTGGAGCTGGAAGGTCGACTACTGCACACGCATTAGAGGACATGGGATGGTATGTTGTCGATAATCTGCCTCCAACTCTGATTGATGCTCTTATAAAACTCCTTCAGCCAACCATTAATAAGATTGCAATCATTATTGATGTAAGAGGTGGTGAATTCTTTGACAGCTTCGAAAAGTCGGTAGGGGAGTTAAAGAAATCTCAAATTGCTAGTCAAACAATCTTTATTGATGCCTCTGATGATGTACTTGTAAGACGTTTTGAGGCTACGCGTAGACCACACCCATTACAAGGGGATTCTCGTATTCTTGACGGAATAATAAAAGAGCGTGACCGCTTAAAAGAAGTTAAAGAGTCAGCAGATCTGGTTATCGACTCTTCATTGTTGAATGTGCATCAATTAGAGCGCAAAATAGTTGACCATTTTCATGATGCAAATGATGCTGATCTTAAGGTCAATATTCTTTCATTCGGTTATAAATATGGGATTCCTGTCGATGCTGACCTAGTTATGGATTGCCGCTTTATAGCAAACCCCCACTGGATTCCAGAGTTAAGACCACTTAATGGACTGGATAAGCAAGTTAGTCAGGCAGTGCTTAATAATGACAACGTCCAAGAATTCTTAAATCGGTATGAGCAGCTTTTTGAAACTATGGCAGCTGGCTTTATATCTGAAGGAAGAAAGTTTTTAACACTAGCTATTGGTTGCACGGGGGGAAAGCATCGTTCAGTTGCAATTACAGAAGAACTAATTCTTCGGTTTAAGGCCAGTAAAGCACTATCTGGCTATAACATTAAAACTCAAGCACTACATCGAGATCTAGGTCGTGAAATTTAGTTATGAATAAGAAAGTTGTCTGTCTTGGCGGGGGACATGGCTTAGCTGCAACTTTAGGTGCAATTCGTTGTCTGACAAATGAGGTCACTGCAGTAGTCACTGTTGCTGACAATGGTGGCTCTTCTGGAAGATTGCGTGCAGAGTTTAACTCTCTACCTCCTGGTGACTTACGCATGGCATTAGCTGCGCTATGTGCTGATGATGATTGGGGAAGAAGTTGGGCGCAGATTCTCCAATACAGATTTACTAGTGAGGGAGTTTTAAATAACCATGCAATTGGTAATCTAATACTTGCAGCGCTTTGGGATCGTGATGGGGATCCGGTAGATGGCTTAGATAAAGTTGGACAACTACTAAAAACTGTTGGCCGAGTTCTTCCTATGGCATTAGAGCCGCTAGATATTCAAGCTACTTTCTCTGATGGCTTAGCCTCAAGACAGGTTCGTGGCCAGGTAGAGGTAGCAGAGGCAAGAGGAGTTGTCGAAGATTTACAACTAATACCAAGTAATCCAAAAATTACTCCAGAGGCGAATGAAGCAATTAAAAGTGCTGATTGGATCACGATTGGGCCAGGCTCTTGGCTATCTAGCGTGATGCCACACTTTCTTCATCGAGATCAGGCAAGGGTAATTCAAAGTAGCAAAGCAAAGAAGATTTTAATCTTTAATCTTCCCGATAAAAATATTAGGGACGAGTACTATGGAAAGACGCTAGAGGAGCATTTAAAGTTACTTTTACAGCATGCCCCTAATTTTAACTTTGATTATGCACTAATTGATACTTCCCTTACAGACTCTGAAAATGGATTTTATGAGCTCGTAGAAAAGTCAGGTGGGCAGGTCTTAGCACGTGATTTGAAAGATAGCCAGCAAACTTACCGACATAATAAAGAAAAATTAGTATCGGCTTTCTCGCACATTTTGAGCTAATACCTGCTTAGATATTCACATACAGCGAAAGGATTTTATGGCAATGACAGAGGCAGTAAAAGATGAGCTTGGCCGGCTTTCTGTTACAAAGCCTTGTTGTCGCAAGGCAGAGGTTTCGGCTTTACTGCGCTTTGCTGGTGGATTACATGTTGCAGCCGGCAAGATTATCGTTGAAGTTGAATTAGATGCCGCACAAACTGCGCGAAGACTGCGTAAGGATATCTCTGAAATATTTGGACATGACAGCGAACTGTCTGTTGTTTCTGCGAGTGGAATTAGAAAAGGTAGTAGATATATTGTTCGTGTAATTACAGATGCGGATGCACTGGCAAGACAAACTGGCTTAGTTGACGGAAATAATCGACCAATAAGGGGATTGCCGCCACAAGTGGTATCAGCAGGCATCTGCGATTCTGAATCAGCCTGGCGCGGAGCTTTTCTTGCTCATGGTTCACTAACCGAACCTGGTAGATCTTCTGCACTTGAAATTACCTGCCCTGGCCCAGAGGCGGCATTGGCTTTAGTTGGCGCGGCCAGAAGACTTGGTATTACTGCAAAGGCTAGAGAGGTGCGAGGTGTTGATCGCGTAGTAATTAGAGATGGTGATGCTATCGGCGCTTTACTTACAAGGTTAGGTGCACATGAAACTGTCTTAGCTTGGGAAGAGCGACGAATGCGAAGAGAAGTTAGAGCTACTGCAAATAGATTAGCTAATTTTGATGATGCGAATTTACGCCGTTCTGCAAGAGCAGCGGTTGCCGCATCTGCAAGAGTTCAGCGAGCTATGGAGATATTAGGCTCTGAAATTCCAGATCACTTAAAGGAAGCAGGAGAGTTACGAGTTACGCATGGTCAAGCAAGTCTTGAAGAACTAGGTTCACTAGCTTCTCCACCTATGACAAAGGATGCTATTGCTGGGCGAATTCGCCGATTATTAGCAATGGCAGACAAAAGAGCCAGGGAGTTAGGGGTACCAGATACGGAAGCCAGTCTGAGCCCAGATTTGTTGAATTAGGTGGTTTTTTTCCTGATAAGGTAAGCCTCTCACAATGTTGTGATGTTAAATTTTAAGGCATTTTAGACGAGGATAATCATGTTAAAAGTTGGCGTTAATGGTTTTGGCAGAATTGGTAGAAATTTCCTTAGAGCTTCTCTTGAATCAGGTGCTGATTTTGAGATAGTCGGAATAAATGATCTTACGGATAACGAAACACTTGCCCACCTACTTAAATATGACTCTATTCTTGGTCGCCTAGATAAGGCCGTAACTTTCACTGACACATCTATCACCGTAGGTGGAAAAACTATTGCAGTGAGTGCCGAGCGTGATCCTGCCAATATCCCTTGGGGTAAATTGGGTGTAGATGTAGTTGTTGAGTCAACCGGTATCTTTACAAAAGCCGCAGATGCTAAAAAGCATATTACTGCTGGGGCAAAGAAAGTAATTATTTCAGCGCCAGCCTCAGATGAGGATATAACCATAGTAATGGGCGTAAATCATGATAAGTATGATTCTTCTAAACACAACATTATTTCTAACGCTTCCTGTACAACTAACTGTCTAGCCCCAATGGCTAAAGTTCTAAATGATGAATTTGGAATAGTTAGAGGACTTATGACGACAATTCATGCTTATACAAATGACCAGGTTATTTTGGATTTCCCTCATAAAGATTTGCGTAGATCAAGAGCAGCAGCGCTTTCAATCATTCCAACATCTACTGGCGCAGCTAAGGCAATCTCACTAGTTTTACCTGAACTAAAGGGTAAATTAGATGGATATGCACTTCGAGTACCAGTCCCAACTGGTTCTGCAACCGATCTAACTGTTGAATTAGCAAAGGAAGTTTCAGTTGAGCAGATCAATGCAGCATTAAAGAAAGCTAGCCAAGGCTCACTAAAAGGCTACTTAACTTACACAGAAGATCCGATAGTTTCTGCAGATATTGTCACTGATCCAAGTTCTTGCATCGTTGATGCTGGGTTAACAAAGGTAATTGGAACTACTGCCAAAGTTGTTGGCTGGTATGACAATGAGTGGGGATATTCGAATCGCTTAGTTGATTTGATCAAGTTTATTGGTAAATCAATCTAATTTAATGTCCATTAGAAAGCTTTCCGATACTTCTTTTCAAAATAAGAAAGTTTTACTGCGCTGTGATCTAAATGTTCCGTTGAAAAATGGAGTCATTACCGACGATGGCCGAATTGTTGCTTCGCTGTCAACAATCAGAAAATTACTGGATGCTAATTGTTCGATTGTAATTATTGCCCACCTTGGTAGACCTAAAGGTGAGCGCAAGCCTGAGCTCTCACTTCGACCAATCGCAGCAAGATTACAAGAATTATCAGGAGTTGAAGTTATCTTCTCTGACATAGCACCTGATCTTGCTGAAAAAGCTAGAAACTTAAAACCTAAACAAATAATGTTGATTGAGAACATACGTTATGAAGCAGCAGAAACAAGTAAAGATGATACTGAGCGGATGAAACTAGCGACTGAGCTAGCAAAGTGTGCTGATTTATATGTAGGTGATGGTTTCGGAGCAGTTCATAGAAAGCATGCCTCTGTTTATGAATTGGCTAAATTGCTGCCATCTTTTGCTGGCGATTTAGTTGTTAATGAAGTCGAAGTTCTTCAGAAATTAACTACAAACCCAACTAGACCGTATGGTGTGATCTTGGGTGGAGCAAAGGTTTCTGACAAGATTGGTGTAATTTCAAATTTACTAAACAAGGTGGATTTAATTGCAATAGGCGGTGGAATGGTATTTACCTTTTTAGCGGCTAAGGGGATGAAGATTGGTAAGTCACTAGTAGAAAATGATTTAGTCCCAGAGGTTAAGCAATTACTAAAAAGGGCCGAAGAGCTGGGCGTTAAATTAGTGCTACCGGTCGACATAGTAGTCGCTCATGAATTCGATGCTAATTCTGCTCCAACTATTGTTGATTGCAGTGAAATTCCAGATGATCAAATGGGATTAGATATTGGGCCAAAGAGTGCTAGGAATTTTGCTGATGAGATTAAAAGTTGCAAAACAGTTTTTTGGAACGGTCCAATGGGCGTTTTTGAGTTTTCCAACTTTTCAAATGGCACAAAGGTTGTTGCTCAGGCGCTTACGGAAGTTTCAGGTATGACAGTTGTCGGCGGGGGAGATTCAGCTGCTGCAGTGCGTCAATTAGGATTTGCAGATAGTAAGTTTGGATATATATCCACCGGTGGTGGTGCATCTCTTGAGTATTTAGAAGGAAAAGAACTACCTGGACTAGTCGCTCTAAGTTAAAAGGAGAAAGTATGCGTAAACCAATAATTGCAGGAAATTGGAAGATGAATTTGAATCATCTAGAAGCTATTGCAGTGACTCAAAAACTTGCCTACTCAATTGAGGATAAGGATTATGACGCTGTTGAGATTATTGTGATCCCACCTTTTACCGATATTAGATCGATCCAAACTTTAGTTGATGGGGATCGACTTAGACTTCTATACGGAGCTCAAGATCTTTCAAGTGCTGAAGCCGGTGCATACACAGGTGAGATATCAGGTTCAATGCTAAATAAACTAGGTTGCACTTATGTGCTTGTGGGTCATAGTGAAAGAAGAATTAATCATAAGGAAGATGATCAGGTAGTTAATAAGAAGATTAGGGCAGCGCTAGCAAATGATCTAAAGCCAATTTTATGTATTGGTGAAGAGCTAGCTGTTCGTGAAGCCGGTAATCAAATATCTCATGTGCTTGAGCAGTTACGAAATGGATTGAAAGGTCTTCATAAACCAGATTTAAAAAAGATAGTTATAGCTTATGAACCAGTTTGGGCAATAGGCACAGGAAAAACAGCAACGCCAGAGGATGCGCAAGAAGTGTGTGCTGCGATCCGAATTGAACTTAGAAAAATTGCAGGAGATGAGATAGCTGATAATTGCCGAATTCTCTATGGTGGTTCAGTTAAATCAATCAATACCTTAGATATTATGAAAGAAGTAGATGTAGATGGCGCTTTAGTTGGCGGTGCTTCCCTAGATCCAGAAGAGTTCGCCCGAATCGCAAAATTCCACCGTGTATTAAACAAGGCTTAGTGCCGGATTTAAGGTATTTGGTCAAAAGATAGTATTCTAGTTTCCTACAAATCAATCTAGTATCGAAGGCGAGTAAATGGACTTAGCTCTTACAATCATCTTAATCTTAACTAGCATTTTGATGATCATTTTGGTTTTGTTGCATAAAGGGAAAGGCTCAGGTTTATCTGACCTTTTTGGTGGCGGAATTTCATCAAATTATGGTGGCTCATCTGTTGTTGAGAAGAACTTGGATCGGATCACGATTGTTGTGGGCGGTATCTGGTTATCAGCAGTTGTTGCTTTAAGTTTGTTGTTAAAGAATTAGAGGGTACTAATGGCCGGTGGAAGTTCAATTCGTGGTAGTCGTGTTGGTGCTGGCCCAATGGGCGAAGCTGAGCGCGGTGAATCGATTGCAAGATTTAGAGTTTCATATTGGTGTGCAAATGGACATGAGACCAAGCCTTCTTTTGCTGAAGATGGAACTGTAGAAGTTCCTGCTGAGTGGGATTGTCCAAGGTGCGGATTTCCTGCAGGTCAGGATAAGAACAAGCCGCCAATGCCAATGAAGAACGAACCTTATAAAACCCACCTTGCATATGTTAAAGAACGAAGGACTGAGGCAGAGGCAAATAAGATTCTTGATATCGCAATTAAAAAATTAAGAGGCGAAGACTAGTTTAGAATTTCACTTAGTTCTGTCGTTTGATTTTTTAGATGAATCCTAATAAATGGAAGCTCTCGCTCCGCTAAGGACAATGCATCGCCTATAGCTTGCGCAGATATTAGTTGGCCAAAAGTAAATTTTTCGCCTGGAATATCAAGGTCGGTCTGAACCTCTTGAGTTATCTGAATAAAACCACCATTAGCTTTCCCGCCTTTATGTATCTGACCTGTTGAGTGCAAGAACCTTGGACCCCACCCAAAAGTTGTAGGAGTCTTAGCTCTTGAACTGATAATTCTCTGAATAACTAAAGGGTCTGCAATTCTTCTGCTTGGCAAATAAGCCATCACTGCAATATATCCAAAATGCATATCGAAAAAATCATCTAGCCTATTGATATCTAGATTTGAATAGACAAGAAACTTATCTGATTCAAATTTTGGTATCTGGTTTTTAAAAACGCCTGACTCATATTGATTCAATATTTGCTTAGTCTTTTCCTTTGATTCCAATACATTTGGCTGATCAAATGGATTAACTTTAAGTAGTAGGCAAAGTAACACTGTTACCCATTGCCAAAGGATGAAATGTTCTCCTAGGGTTGCTTCAACTACTAAATCATATTCACCATCTTTAAATCCAACCCTAAGAAGCTTTGATATCGTATCTTGCGAGTTGCTAACAACAGGAAGTCGGCCTTTGCCATCTTTACCAGTTGATTCAGATATCAACTGCTCAATCCAATCTGAAAGACCTGGAGTTTTAGAGTTATCGTCATTGAACTCAACTATTTGGTCAGATAATGAGTGTAAAGCTGAAGCAATAACTACTGCTGCAGAATTAGGTAAAGCCAATTGTATGTTTGCTTTTTCGGCATCATCAAGAATTACTGATACATCAGCACCTACCAAAGTTGCTGGCAATAAGCCAAAAGTAGTTAAAGCACTGAACCGACCCCCAATATTTGCATCGGCATATAAGACTTTAAATCCTTCGCTTCTACCTGCAGTATCAAGTGGAGAGTTTTCATCAGTAATAATGACAATATGCTTCTTAGGATCTAAGCCATTATCGATGAAAACCTTAGCGAAGTATTTATAGTGCGAAAGTGTTTCAATAGTGGTCCCTGATTTTGATGAGAAGATAACTAGAGTCTGGGCTAATTCTTTGGGCATCAAATCGATAATTTGCTGCGGTTGAGTCGAGTCAATAATCTGCAAGGAGGAATTGAATTTCTTAGATATGACCTCTGCTGCTAATGAGGAGCCTCCCATACCGCAAAGGATAAATTCATTAATTCCATTACTTCTAGCCCAAGCCGCTAGCGCATCACACTGTGGCAGCAGTTGCCTGCTTGCTTTTGGAAGATCGACCCAATCCATACGCCTAATTGCTTCATCATTTGATTGCCACAAGGATGGGTCCTTTGATGCAATCCTTGGTAAGAGCTTGTTTAGTTCAGCAACAACTGACTCATTATTTCTAGCAAGTGCTGGACCTTTTACGATCATAGTTAGTTTTCAATTACTAGTGCGATAACTGAAACACCTACTGTTAACTCAACCTCAAGCACGTTATTCACTTGCTTTTTTAATACTCTCTTTCGCTGCTACAACTATGTTCTCAGGTGTAAAGCCGTACTCCTTAAACAAAGTAGCCGGGCTCGCAGAGGCGCCATAATGTTCTAGCGAAACTGGAACGCCACAATCTCCAATTAGTTTGTACCAAGGTTGAGCAACTCCAGCTTCTACGCTAACTCGCGCCTTAACTGATTTAGGAAGTACCTCTTCCTGATACTGAACCGGTTGTTCTGTAAACCATTCAAATGAGGGAAGACTTACTACTCTTGCCTTTATATTCTCACCAGCAAGAATTAATCTAGCCTGTAGAGCAATACTTACCTCTGATCCTGTTGCAAGCAGAATCACATCACACTCTTTACTTGATTCACTACCATGTGCAACAACATATGCACCTTTTGCAGCCCCTGCAGCTGGCAAGTACTTAGTTCTATCAATTACCGGAACATTTTGCCTAGATAGGATTAAACCAACAGGCTTTCTTCTTTCAATAATTTCCTTCCAGCAAACTACAACTTCATTAGCATCTGCTGGTCTTATTACATCAAGTCCGGGAACTGCTCTAAGTCCTGCAAGGTGTTCTACTGGTTGATGTGTACACCCATCTTCGCCAACTCCAATTGAATCATGAGTCCAAATAAATGTTACTGGAAGCTTCATTAGAGATGCCAGACGAACTGCACCACGCATGTAGTCGCTAAAGACTAAGTAGGTTCCAGAAAATGGTCGAGCAAGGCCATGAAGTGCAATGCCATTTAGAATTGCTCCCATTGCATGTTCTCTGACACCAAAATGAATAATCCGTCCAAATTCGTAAGCATTTGCCATCTTGCTGTTGGCAGGTAGAAAAGATCGTCCACCCTCAATAGTTGTGTTGTTACTGTCTTTAAGGTCAGCTGAACCTCCCCAGAATTCTGGAAGGGCAGCTGCAATTGATTGCATAACCTTTCCTGAGGCTGTTCGTGTAGCTAGATCAGCACTACTATCAAAAGTTGGTAGATCCTTTGACCATGCTTGCGGTAATTCTTGATTTTGTAACCTCGAAAGAAGTTGTGCTTGAACCGGATTACTCTTTTTCCAGAGTTCGAACTTAGTACTCCAGTCCTTAAATAACTCAGCGCCTCTTTCTTTTACTTTTCTGGCGTGATTAATAACTTCGGTTGGAACGTTAAAAGTTAAATTTGGATCTAAGCCTAATAATTGCTTAGTTGCCGTGATCTCTGGTTCACCTAAAGCTGCGCCATGAGATTTTGCAGTTCCTTTAGCATTTGGTGCTGGCCAAGCAATCACACTCTTAAGTCGTATTAAAACCGGTTTATCAGTTAACTTCGCAGCCTTTAATAAAACCTCTTCAACCTTATTACGGTCAACATCACCATTTTTCTTGGTGGCAACTTCCATAACTTCCCAACCATATGCTTTATATCTAGCTGAGACATCTTCAGTAAAAGCAATATGTGTATCACCTTCAATTGAAATCCGATTATCGTCATATATAACAACTAAATTACCAAGGCCTTGTGTACCAGCTAAGGAAGAAGCTTCTGCGCTAACTCCTTCTTGCAAGTCACCATCTGAACAGATAACCCAAATATTATGATCAAATATATTGGTAGTTAAATTTGGATCAAGTAAACCTCTTTCATACCTTGCGGCCATTGCCATACCAACCGCATTAGCAACTCCCTGGCCTAATGGTCCAGTTGTGGTTTCAACTCCAACTGTGTGGCCATACTCAGGATGACCCGGAGTTAAAGAGTTATAGGTACGAAACTTCTTTAAATCTTCTAGCTCAAGACCATATCCTGATAAGTAAAGTTGTAAGTACAAAGTAAGTGAGGAGTGTCCACTTGAAAGAATGAATCTATCTCTTGCAATCCAGTTTGGTTCAGCCGGATTATGTTTCATAATGCGTTGGAAAAGTGTGTATGCGACTGGTGCTAGTGCCATAGCCGTACCAGGATGACCATTACCTGCTTTTTGAACCGCATCCATTGCCAAAGCCCTAGTAACAGCTACGGCTTGGTCATCTAGATCACTCCACTTAGATAATTTCATTAGCTCAACTTTCTCAATTTAAAGCCTGATTCCAAGCTCTTGGCCATACCCCAAGCATAGCCCCATACAAGGGTTGATCCAATTAAATGAAACGCAACTAGCAATTCAGGCAGATCTTGAAAGTACTGGACGTAACCAATCAACCCTTGGCCAAGAAGAATTAATAGAAATATTCTAAGTCTCCTAGATAAAAAGCTTAACTTTTCATGGTGGGAAATAGCCAACAAAACAATAGTGAGAACCAAAACTGCTATTACAAAATCTGCATGCAGTGAAGTGACTGTTCTTAGATTAAATCCAAATCTTTCCGCATTTTCATCACCTGCATGTGGACCGCTACCTGTAACAACAGTACCGATAGCTAAAATAATTAAAGTCAACCAAATAATAATTGGAAACAGGAATCCCACTAAACCTTCAATCGGCTTTTTGACTAGATCGAGTAACTCATATCTAAGTGAAATGGCGCCGGCAATTAGGAAAATCGATAACATATAATGGCTTGCAACCGATAATGGATGTAAGTCAGTAAGAACAGTTATACCCCCAAGTACTCCCTGACCTAGAATTCCAAGCACTTGTAGACCTGCTAATGATCGAATTCGTGATTTATTTACTGCATTGCTGGAAACTCTAAATGCAATAATCACGACAGCAACTGCACAAAAGAACAGGACAAAAGTTAGTAGCCGATTACCGAATTCAATCCAAGCATGAAGCTGACCTTCAGCTTGGTTGGGGATTGGAGTATACGAACCTGGAGTGCACTCGGGCCAGGTTGGGCAGCCAAGCCCAGAACCAGTTAGTCGAACTGACCCTCCGGTAACAATTAAGGCTGCCTGCAAAAAAACCAAAAACGAAAGTAACTTTGCAGAAATTGATTTTCGTTGCACCAGCATGATTTAAGCCTACTGATCTGGGTGCCAGCCATGCCTTAGAACTGCCTTAGTACGTCCTATTTCACACCGAAAACACCAGTTAGAGGTGGCGTAAATTACAGAATTACGCAACACTTATGTTGTGAAAAAGAGTGAGCCAGATAAGACCCGTGATGTCGTAGCACGGAGCATTTTGGAATCTGGGCCGACGACTGCAGTTGCCCTTGCCGAAAAGCTAGATATCACTCCTGCTGGCATTCGCCGCCATTTAGATTCTTTGATCGCAGAGGGAGTCCTTACCTCTCGTGAGCCATATCAAAGTAGTGCCTCCAGAAGTCGGGGCAGGCCTTCGAAGGTATTTTTAATGACAGATGAGGGTAGAGAAAAATTTGAGCACTCATATGATGATCTTGCGGTAGCGGCGTTAAAGTTTATGGCCAGTAAAAGCGGATCGCACTTGGTGGATGAATTTGCACAAACTAGAGCTGCTGACTTTGAACGCAAAGGTCAATCGATTAAAAACTCAAATAAGTCATTACTTGAAAAATCTAAGATGTTAGCAAAACTTCTAACTAAGGAAGGCTACTCTGCAACTACTGACAAGATGGGAAATGGCGAAGAGATCTGTCAGCACCATTGTCCAATTGCGCATGTTGCATCAGAGTTTCCACAGTTGTGTGAGGCTGAAACTGAAGCATTCTCAAAAATTCTAGGCACTCACGTACAGCGGCTTGCCACAATCGCTGATGGTGATGGCGTATGCACCACCTTTGTTCCAACAAATATTTCCCAAATTACTAAATCAAAAATGAAAGAAGGAGCCAGATAATGTCACAAATAACTCATCCGGAGCTAGAAGGAATTGGAAAGTATGAGTACGGCTGGGCGGATAAGACTGATGCTGGTTCTAATAGCCGACGTGGACTCAATGAAGAGGTTGTCCGTGATATCTCTTCAAAAAAGAGTGAGCCACAATGGATGCTAGACCTGCGATTAAAAGGTTTATCACTATTTGATAAGAAGCCAATGCCTAGTTGGGGATCTGACCTAAGTGGAATCTTCTTTGACACAATTAAGTATTTTGTTCGCTCAACTGAAAAGCAAGCGACCTCATGGGAAGATCTACCAGATGATATTAAAAATACCTATGATCGTTTAGGTATACCTGAGGCAGAAAAGAAGCGTTTAGTTGCAGGAGTTGCTGCCCAGTATGAGTCTGAAGTTGTTTACCACTCAATCCGTGAAGATTTAGAAAAGCAAGGTGTTTTATTTCTAGATACCGATACAGCTCTTCGTACACACGGAGATTTGTTCAAGGAGTACTTCGGAACAGTAATACCAGTTGGCGATAATAAATTTGCTGCATTAAATACAGCAGTTTGGTCTGGTGGATCATTCATTTACGTGCCAAAGGGAGTGAAGGTAGATATTCCTCTTCAAGCGTATTTCAGAATCAACACTGAAAACATGGGTCAGTTTGAACGTACCTTGATTATTGCTGATGAGGATTCATATGTTCATTATGTTGAAGGCTGCACCGCACCTATTTATTCATCAGACTCTTTGCACTCAGCTGTAGTTGAGATCATTGTTAAGAAAAATGCCAGAGTCCGATATACAACAATACAAAACTGGTCGAATAACGTTTATAACTTGGTAACAAAGCGAGCAACTTGTGCTGAAGGTGCAACTATGGAATGGATTGATGGAAACATCGGCTCTAAAGTAACCATGAAGTACCCAGCTGTTATGTTGATGGGTCCACACTCAAAGGGTGAAACACTTTCAATCGCATTTGCTGGCGAAGGTCAACACCAAGATGCTGGCGCTAAAATGGTGCACGCAGCTCCATACACATCTTCAACAATTATTTCGAAATCTGTTGCACGTGGTGGCGGTCGTACATCTTATAGAGGGTTAGTAAAGGTTGAAGAAGGTGCGCACCACTCAAAGAGCACAGTTAAATGTGATGCTCTTCTAGTCGACACAATTTCAAGATCTGATACATATCCATATGTTGATGTTCGCGAAGATGATGTTTCGATGGGGCATGAAGCAACTGTTTCAAGAGTGAGCGATGACCAACTCTTCTATCTCATGTCACGTGGACTTGGTGAGGATGAAGCAATGGCAATGATTGTTCGTGGATTTATTGAGCCAATTGCTAAGGAGCTTCCAATGGAGTACGCACTGGAGCTCAATCGTTTAATTGAGTTACAAATGGAAGGCGCTGTTGGTTAATGAGCCAATTAACTACAAATTACCTCACGCCAACTGGTCGTGAGGAAGCATGGCGGTTTACGCCATTAAAAAAACTATCTGGAATACATGATTTAGAAGTTTCGGTAGCTGACAATATTTCACTTTTTGCTAAATCAGATTTACCAAAAGGTGTCAGTCTGACAACTCCGAATACATCTGATCATCCACCTGCATACGCTGCAAGTGATATCGTGACAAACAGAGTTCGCAAAGAGGCTAAGAAAACTACATTAATTACGATTGCTGATAACACTGAAATTGCCGAGCCAATATTTTTAAAGAGAAAATGTGGGCCAACTGCTGAGGTAAGTCGAGCTGTAATCCAAGTAGGAGTAAATAGCAGAGCCACTGTTGTTATTGAAAACAATGGTGCTGGTAAGTTAGGTGAAGAAATTGAAATCTCACTTGCTGCCGGCTCTAGCCTTAATTTTATTACGTTACAGGAGTGGGATTTAAACTCTGTTCACCTTGCCCAACATCATGCAATTATTGGTAAGGATGCTCAATTTAATTCTTATGTCGTATCAATTGGTGGATCTACAGTTCGTATTAGCCCTACAGTTGAATACACAGGTATGGGAGCTAGTGCTGAAATGTATGGCGTTTACTTTGCAACTGATGAACAACATCTGGAACATCGCATCCATGTAAACCATAGTGTTCCAAACACTAAATCCCGTGTTAACTACAAGGGAGCCCTTGCCGGTAAAGGTGCACACACGGTATGGATCGGTGATGTTTATATTAATAAGGGTGCTGAAGGAACTGACACCTATGAACTAAACCGAAACTTATTGCTTACAGATGGTGCTCGTGCTGACTCTGTTCCAAATTTAGAAATTGAAACCGGTGAGATAGTTGGTGCTGGCCACGCTAGTACTACTGGGCGC
This sequence comes from Actinomycetota bacterium, assembly GCA_009700155.1. Lineage (GTDB taxonomy): Bacteria > Actinomycetota > Actinomycetes > Nanopelagicales > Nanopelagicaceae > Nanopelagicus. Next base: position 2,721 of record WLMP01000008.1, on the reverse strand, counting down.
TTTGATGATGAACAACTTTTTTACCTACAATCTAGAGGGATTCCAGCAGATATTGCTCGCAGATTAGTAATTCGCGGTTTCTTTGCTGAGATTATAAGTAAGTTAAAGAGTGAAGAGATTGAGGAAAGATTGATGAATCGCATTGAATCTGAATTATCAAGGGTTGGTGAATAATGGCTGAAGTGGCATTTGATTCACTAGTTAGCGGTAAACCGGTAGCTATTGAGGTAGATGGTGTTGCAGTATGCCTAACTCGTGTTGGTAATGAGGTATTTGCAGTTGAAGATACCTGTACACATTCTGAAGCCTCATTGTCTGAAGGTGAAGTTAGTGGAACCAAGATCGAGTGTTGGCTACATGGTGCTGAATTTGATCTACGCACCGGCGAAGCACTAACCCCGCCAGCCACATCCGCACTAAAAACATTTAAAGTTGAAGTAAACGGCAACCAAGTAGTAGTAACTAACTAAGGAGACAATTATGAGCGTACTAGAAATCAAAAATTTACAAGTTAGCGTTATTACTGAGGCTGGTAATAAAGAGATATTGCGCGGAGTAGATTTAACAATTAAGTCAGGTGAAACTCATGCAATTATGGGACCTAATGGTTCTGGAAAATCAACTCTTGCATATTCAATTGCTGGTCATCCTAAGTACTTAATTACTGGTGGTTCAGTAACTCTGGATGGAAATGATGTGTTAGAGATGAGCGTTGATGAGCGAGCAAAGGCTGGATTATTCCTTGCTATGCAGTATCCAGTTGAAGTACCTGGTGTTTCAGTTTCTAACTTTTTGCGAACTGCCGTAACTGCTATCCGAGGTGAAGCTCCTAAAGTTAGAACATGGGTTGGTGAAGTTAAAGAGGCTATGGCTTCTCTAAATATTGATACCGCTTTTTCTGAACGCAATGTAAATGAGGGTTTTTCCGGTGGAGAGAAAAAGCGTCACGAGATTCTACAAATGGAGTTGCTAAGGCCAAAGATTGCAATTCTTGATGAGACAGATTCCGGTCTTGATGTCGATGCATTACGTATTGTTTCTGAAGGCGTAAATAGAGTAAAAGCTAACTCAGATCTAGGGGTAATGCTGATTACTCACTATACGAGAATTCTTCGATACATAAAGCCTGATTTTGTTCACGTCTTTGCTAATGGAAAAATTGTTGAAGAAGGCGGTCCAGAGTTGGCTGACAAGTTAGAGGAACAGGGTTACGCAGCTTATATAACTGCGTAATAATTGATGAGTGTAGATCTATCTAAACTAAAAAAGGATTTTCCTATCTTCGAACGAAAAGTTCGGGGTGGTAATTCCTTAGTTTATTTAGATAGTGGTGCTACTTCGCAGAAGCCAAATTCAGTCATTGAGGCTGAAAGCAATTTTTATCGCACTGTTAATGCTGCTGTCCATAGAGGTGCGCATTTGCTTGCTGAAGAAGCTTCGCAAGCTTATGAATCGGCTCGGGCTAATGTAGCTAGTTTCATTGGTGCCAAAGATAATGAAATAGTCTTTACCAAAAGTGCTACCGAATCATTAAATGTAATTGCATATGCCCTAGGAAATCCTAACTCGAGGATCAATATTAAATCTGGCGATCATATTGTTGTCACTGAAATGGAACATCATGCAAATTTGATTCCTTGGCAACAGCTTGCAAAGCGAACTGGAGCAGTTTTATCTTGGCTTTCATTCACCCAAGATGGCCGAATTGATTTATCAAATATCGATCAGATTATTACCTCTAAAACAAAGCTAGTTGCTATAACTCATCAATCAAATGTTTTTGGCACAATACTTCCAGTAGAACAAATAAGTAAGGCTGCTAGAGCTGTTGGAGCTCTGGTTGTATTAGATGCCTGTCAATCTGCTCCACATTTTCCAATTGATGTAAAAACTCTCGATGTTGATTTCTTAGTTTTTTCTGGACATAAGGCACTAGGACCAACCGGTATTGGAGTTCTTTGGGGAAAGTATGATCTGCTTGAAAAATTAGAGCCAGCAATTTACGGTGGATCGATGGTGGATTCGGTAACTATGGAATCAGCTACCTGGATAAGTGCGCCTCGAAAATTTGAAGCTGGGGTACCAAATATGGCACAAGCAGTTGGGCTATCAGCAGCTGTTGATTATCTAAATAATGTTGGTATGGACAATGTGGCTAAGCACGAACATGAACTAACAAAGAATTTATTGGCAGGCCTTGCAAGTATTTCTGGCGTAGATGTTATTGGTCCGTTAGATCTTAAAGATCGTGGGGGAGTTGTTTCATTTACGGTAGATGGGGTTCACCCACATGATGTTGGTCAAGTATTAGATCAATATGGAATTGCGGTAAGAACAGGACATCACTGCGCCTGGCCATTAATGCGTAAATTAAATCTAGTTGGAACTACACGAGCATCTTTTCATATTTATAATAATATTGATGATATCAATCAGTTAATTAGTGGAATTGAAAAAGTGAAGTCATATTTTAAGGTTACAAAGTAGTGGAGTTAGATTCGCTGTATCAAGAGGTAATTCTCGACCACTACCGCTCACCACACCATAAGGGTCTTTCTGCGGATAAAGACATTCAAGTTCATCACAATAATCCAAGTTGCGGTGATGAAGTTACTTTGAATCTAAAGGTAGTTGATGGAAAAGTTTCCGATATTTCTTGGGATGGCGTAGGTTGTTCGATATCAATTGCAAGCACTTCGGTTATGAGTGATCTTCTTATTG
>WLMP01000079.1 GCA_009700155.1 Actinomycetota bacterium | reverse complement strand
TAATTCATTTAGGTTACTTAGCTGGGTTAAGAATTCATGTAATTAAAGAGACTGGTGCTGGATTATTTACCTTCGCACTGCTTTTCCCATTTATTGCCGGCACACTTGGCGTAGTTGGCGGATATATAGCTGGCCTATCTGTTGGCGGTGCAACTATTTTAGGAGTGCTATCAGCTAGTGCTTCTTATATTGCAGCTCCAGCTGCTGTAGGAATAGCACTTCCAGAAGCCAATCCTTCACTTTCAATAACCTCAAGTCTTGGAATTACCTTCCCAATAAACTTAGTCTTCGGAATTCCAACATATTATGCAATTGCACAGTTCTTAATTATTTAACTAACTTTTTGTCTAGCCTTATCTGCAAAATAAATACCAATTAATACCACGCAACATCCAATCAACTGCACAGTATTAAAGGCTTCACTTAGTAACCACCAAGCAATAGCGCCAGCAAATACTGGCTCGATCATACCAATAACACTGCTTGTACTAGCCGAAAGCTCTCTAATAGCAGTAACAGTTAATAGATATGGAATTACAGTTCCAATCACAACAATCCATAAAATCAAAGCCCAACCAGGAGCTGAGTAGGCAGATAGCTCACCTTGAAGCGAGTAGGTATCGGTTAAGAATTCAAATGGGAAGTTCCACCATGGCAAAATCAATGCGAAGAAAATCGCCGCAACTGACATTCCCCAAGTGATTAAAGAAATTGATGATCTAGTTTGGGATAGGCGATCGGCAAAAATAAAGTAGAGAGCAAGGGCTAGTGCATCTAAAAATGCTACAAATACACCAAGTGGGTGCAGTGATGAGCCACTCCAAATTTGGGAGATTAGTATCAACCCAGAAAATGCAAAGGTAATACCTACCCACATGGTTGGCGGTACTGATTTCTTTTTCACAAATTTTAGATATAAAACAATCCAAATTGGTGCAGTAAATTCAATAATTAATGCAACTGAAACATAGAGATACTTGATGGCAAAAAAGTAAAATGAGGTAACAGCTGCTATTCCGATTACGCCAAAAATAATCAGATCTTTTATTTCACTTCGCGTAGCCTTTAATTGAGACTTATCTTTAAGTAAAATATATGCCAACAAGATTAAAGCTGCGCTACTTGTTCTAATTTGAGTTAACCGGAAAGCATCCATATTTGCTTCTCGAAGCACTTTGGCAGCAATTCCACCCAATGCAAAACCCATTGATGCACTAATTAACAGAAATTCTGCGCGATGTTTCACGCAGTTACCCTACATTAATTGCTTTAAATTACTTAATTTAGAAAGCACCCTCAGCAATATCCATAATCTCGCCAGTTTCAGATTCAACTACTGCACGCTCAACTGAGATATGAGGTAGTACTGATCGGACAAAGAATTTCGCAGAAGCAATCTTGCCAGTATAAAAGTCAGTATCTTTCCCAGCTGTTGCTAATTTACTCTGGGCGATATCTGCTTGACGCAGAAGTAGCCAAGCAATAATTAATTCACCAGCTGCCATTAACAATCTTGATGTATTTAATCCAACCTTATAAACCTCTTTTGGATTTTCTTGAGACTCCATAGCAACTCCGACCATATGACCGATCATTGCCTGCACATCCTCTAATGCTTTAAGGAGAGCTTTCTTTTCCTCGGCCAAAGCTCCACCGGTAGCAGCAAACTTTGCAATCTCTTTACCTAAAATTGTGATTGATCTACCGCGATCTCGAACAATTTTACGGAAGAAGAAATCTAATCCCTGAATTGCAGTTGTTCCTTCATAAAGTGTGTCGATCTTGGCATCTCTTACATACTGCTCAAGTGGCCAATCAGTAGTAAAACCTGAACCGCCAAATGTTTGTAAGGATTCTGTGCCAAGTAATGTGTATGACTTTTCACTGCCGTAGCCTTTAACGATCGGCAGCAGTAGATCGTTAATTAAATGGTAATCCTCAATCTTCTCTGGATCAGCACCTTCTGCAACCGCTAAGGCATAAGCATCCTGAATTGAAGCGGTGTATAGAACTAATGCCCGCATACCTTCAGAGTATGACTTTTGTACCATTAAAGATCTGCGCACATCAGGGTGCTTAATAATTTCAACTCTAGGAGAGTTTTTATCTTTAGCCTTTGTTAAATCTGGGCCTTGAACTCTAGTTTTGGCATAGGAAAGTGCTTGTTGGTATCCGGCGCTAAGTGTTGCAATCGCTTTGGTTCCTACCATCATGCGCGCATACTCAATAACTTTAAACATCTGCGCGATACCATCATGTACCTCACCTAATAAGTAGCCAACTGCTGGCTCCTTTTCACCAAGGTTCATCTCACAGGTAGCAGAAACATTTAATCCCATTTTGTCTTCAATCTTTGTTACATAAACCCCATTGCGCTTACCCAACTCACCAGTTTCAAAATCAAACATAAATTTAGGGATCATATAAAGATCTAATCCTTTAGTACCAGCAACTCCGCCCTCTGGCCTAGCTAACACAAAGTGAATAATGTTTTCAGTTAGATCAGAATCTCCGGAGGTAATAAATCTTTTTGTACCAGTAATGTGCCAAGTGCCATCTGCTTGCTTAACCGCCTTTGATCTACCAGCACCAACATCACTGCCAGCATCTGGTTCAGTAAGCATCATGGTTGCACCCCATTGCTTATCCACCATTAACTTTGCAATCTTCTTTTGCTCTTCAGTGCCATATGCATATGCCACATGTGCAAATGCAGTACCGGATGCGTAAATATGAATTGATGGATTAGAACCTAAAACCATTTCAGCAATTGCCCATCTAATTGATGGTGGAATTGCAGTACCGCCTAATTCAACTGGGGCATCAATGCGCCACCACTCATTATCAATAAATGTTTTATAAGATTTTTTAAATGACTCTGGCAACTTAACATCGCCAGTAGCAGAATTAAAATCCACGCCCTTTCGATCACTATCCACAAAGCTGGCAGCTAAATCATTTTCGGCCATGCGCTTAACCTCTTCGAGCATGCCCATTGCAGTCTCGCGATCTAAATCTTTATAGATTCCTTTTCCTAAAATAGATTCGCGCTCTAATAGATCAAAAAGGCAAAACTCAATATCCCGCAGATTAGCTATGTAATGTCCCATGGGATAAGCATGCTACTGACCGGTAACTTAATCAATACCCGCCAGTAGGTTTTCCTAACGATTGGATAACTTTAAGGGTAGGGTCGCTCATTGTGTTGCTAAGTGATCGAGATATTAAGGTTGAGATTTCATCTGGCCGGGTAAAGGTTGAGCCATTTACCGATTCCATGATTCAGCCATCAAGTGTTGATGTTCGCTTGGATCGTTTTTTTAGAGTCTTTGAAAATCATAAGTACTCGGTAATTGATCCATCAATTGAACAACCAGATTTAACCCGCGAGGTAGCGGTTGCAGCTGATGAACATTTTATTTTGCACCCAGGTGAGTTTGTATTAGCTAGCACCTATGAGGTTATAACTTTGCCCGATGATATTGCTGGCAGATTAGAGGGTAAATCCTCTCTCGGTAGATTGGGATTGTTAACTCACTCCACCGCTGGCTTTATTGACCCAGGTTTTTCAGGACACATAACTTTGGAGTTATCTAATGTGGCAAATCTGCCGGTTAAATTATTTCCTGGTATGAAAATTGGCCAACTTTGTTTAATTAAATTATCTTCCTCTGCTGAGCACCCATATGGTTCAGCGCTCTATGGCTCTAGATATCAAGGCCAGCGCGGACCAACACCATCAAAATCTTATTTAAATTTTCACCAAAGCAAGATTGAGTAATTACTCTTTATTTAAAAAGTGAAGTGTAAAGGTGGCACCTTTATCTAACTCAGATTTTACTGAAACATATCCACCATGAGCCTTCATCACCGCATCTACAATTGATAAACCAAGCCCGCTTCCTTCACCACTATGTCTAACTCTGGCTGGATCTGCTCTAAAAAATCTTTCAAAAATTCTTTCCTGATCACTCTTAGATAAACCAGGTCCATTATCTGCCACCTCAATAATTACCTCAGCTAAAGTTTGCCGGGCAGTAACATTTATCTTTGTGCCAAGAGGTGTATGGGTACGGGCATTAGCTAACAAATTAGCCACTACTTGATGAATTCGGCGAGAATCACCTAATACAAACAACTCCTCCTGCGGCAGATGTAACTCAATTGGATGATCTGGGCCGGCCGCCTTTGCCGATGCCACCACCTCAACTATTAAGGTATTTAAATCAACTGGTTCAAAATCTAACTCTCTGGCTTGATCTAATCTGGCAAGAAGTAATAAATCCTCCACCAAACTACTCATTCGAATTGATTCACCCTCAATTCGAGAAATTAATTCTTTGGTTTTTTCCTCCCCCGAGACTGCTCCCTGGCGATGTAATTCGGCAAAGCCTCTAATTGCAGTAAGTGGGGTGCGAAGTTCATGGGAAGCATCAGCTACAAATCTTCGTAACTTGTTTTCACTTTCTACCCTGACAGAAAATGATTGTTCAATTCGACTTAACATCATATTTAGTGAGGTAGTTAATCGGCCAACCTCAGTATCTGGCTTTGCCGCTGGCAAACG
>WLMP01000078.1 GCA_009700155.1 Actinomycetota bacterium | reverse complement strand
TAAGAATCAAATTTGTTAGCTCACTCTGTCCGCTTCGAGCAACAAATACTTGACTAGGTGAGTTAATCCAAATTTCTTCTACCTCAGAATCATCAATTAACTCCTGTAATGGCCCAAAGGTCATAGTTTGAGTGGATTTGTTAATCATTTGATAATTATTGAGGTAAATTAAAACTCAGAAAAATAGGCTGTGAATTAAAGTTAACTTTATGAATCTAGATAAATACGCTTAGTTGCTTCTAAAGTGTAATTCATCAATCTGGCTATACCAATCTAATTGGCTCTGGCCTTTGGTCCTGTGTGAAATTTCGATATCAAAATAATCTGGTAAGACTTCAGCAACTCTCTTAAGAAGTTTCTTGCTGATATCACTATTTACTTCAGTAACTAATACCCAAAATCCAAGCTGAGAAATTCGGCAGATACAATCTGAACTTCGAAAGATTTTAGTTAATTCAAAATTTGCCGCTATTAAAGCGTTCTCAAGGGCAAGCTTTATATCTTCACTCGGGTAAAGGATAGAGAATTTACTAATATTAATATTTAAGCAAATAATGCTCAGCTTAGAATTACTTCTGTCAGATAATTGAGAATCTCTTCTTACTATCTGATTAAATTGGTTTGGCGCAATAGTTCCAGTCAAAAGATCAATCTCACCATTGTTTTTAAAGAATAGATCAAAGAATAACTCGTTGTTATTTTCCATTATGCTGATAAAGAGTAGTATTTGGCAATGAATATTAAAAGGTTCTTAACTGTTGAGGCCAGTAGAAAACGGGCAATTTACCTGCTTAAATTCGAATCATTACTCATACTTGGAATAGTTATTTATCTTTTAGTGGCACCACTCATTTCTACAGTTAGCGCACCAGCTGCACTTTCTGCTGAAATCGTTTTCGGACTACTTGGCTCAGTTGGATTATGGGCAAGTGCTATTGGCTTTGAAAAACAAAGATCATTTGGTAGAGCTCCAGCGGTGCTTGCTAATTTAATTGCACTCGGAGTTTCTTATTACATGGTTATGGGTAGTTTTTTATATGTAGGAATTCCATTAATGCTACTTTCCATTGTTACAATTTTATCTGCTGCACTTGGTTATAAAGAGTAATTACCAATCAACTACTTGACGATCCTCCCAAAGTAATCCAGTTTTATCTTTACTTGGATCAAAATCTCTTGTTGCTAACCAAATAGCAGTTTCAGCTCCTTCTTGGGCACTTCTTGGTGCATCTTCACCGCCCATATCGGTTCGGCAGTGGCCAGGGCAAATTGCATCAACTAAAAATCCCCTTGCACCTAATCCTGTTTCATACGAAAGATTCTTAACAAATGCATTAACGCCAGCTTTACTTATTCGATAAGGAGCAAGACCGCCATGCGTTCCTGGCCCTGACATTCTTCCCAAACATGCTGAGTAAACAATTACTCTACCTTTTCTTGCCTCTGCCATTGCTGGAGCTACTTCATTTACGGCAGTAAATACTGCATCTAGATTAATTGATAATGTCCTGCGCCATTCTTCATCATTAGTTCTTAATGTTTTAGACATTTTCTCACTCATTACTCCATGAGATAAAACTAAAACATCTAATACACCTAAACCTGCACCCTCTGCTTCTTTTGTAATTTCTGCTAAAACTTGGCGAAATTTTTTACTATCTGAAACATCAGTGCTGCGATATTTGCAACCTAATTTTTCTGCACTAGCTTTGGCACGAGATTCATCTTTTCCTATTATGTAGACAGCAAATCCAGCTTCAATTAAACCTTTAGCTGTTTCAAAGCCAAGCCCTCTTGATCCACCAGTTACTATCGCCCATTTTGCCTCTAGATTCATAGGGCTATCTTTGCCGCTATTTGAGGGGCACTGCTAGCCCTATTACTGTGCTGATGACCACTTTCACTTCACTAATATGCTCAATGCGGGCTTCATCAATAGAATTGGCCAGTTAAGATTAACCTGTTACATAATCTCAAGATAGCTAAGCAGGGAGTTAGATAGGTGAGCCAAGCAGGAGCGAATACGCCCGCTAACCACTTTGGTGGTTCATTTGGCCCAAATGAGTGGTTAGTACAGGAAATGTATGAAAAATTTCAAAGTGATCCTAGTTCAGTAGATAAAGCGTGGTGGGATTTCTTCGCAGACTTTAAAGGCACACCATCTTTAAATGGTTCAACTAATTCAAATCCCACAAAACCAGGAGTTCCACCTATACCGAAATCACAATTAGCTAAAACAATTTCCGAACCGCAAAGTGCAAAGCCATTGATTCCAAATCTACCCGTAACTGAGCCAATCGCAAAAAATGTTGAACCAAGCACAAATATATCTACGCCATTAGTTAAACCTGCAGATCCAGTAGTAAAACCAATACCAACATTGATTACACCTGGCGCCTCTACTGTTGAGCCGCTACGAGGTGTTGCAGCCAGAGTTGTGCAATCTATGGAAGGTTCATTAACTGTTCCAACTGCAACTAGCGTGCGCGTTGTTCCAGCCAAACTGCTTATCGATAATAGAACCGTTATAAATAATCATTTAAAGCGTGGTCGTGGTGGAAAAGTTTCCTTTACCCACTTAATTGGTTATGCAATGATCAAAGCTATTAGAGCAATGCCTGAAATGAATTCTTTCTTTACAGAACTAGATGGCAAGCCAGCAGTTGGTCATCCGGAGCATATTAATTTAGGTATTGCAATTGATTTAGCAAAACCAGATGGATCGCGCCAGTTATTAGTTCCTTCAATCAAAGGTTGTGAGGATTTAGATTTTGCTCAGTTTTGGTCAGCATATGAAGATATGGTTCGAAAAGCCAGATCTGGTTCACTAACTGTTGAAGATTTTGCGGGCACAACACTTTCGCTAACTAATCCAGGAACTATTGGCACGGTTCATTCGGTTCCAAGATTAGTTCAGGGCCAAGGATTAATTCTTGGCGTTGGCGCACTTGACTATCCAGCGGAGTTTCAAGGCGCTAATGAGCAAACCCTTGCTGATTTAGCAATCAGTAAAGTTGTAACAATAACTAGTACTTATGACCATCGCATTATCCAAGGCGCACAATCTGGTGATTTCCTACGCAGGATTCATGAAATTTTGTTGGGTGAAGAGAATTTCTATGACGAAATTTTTGAGGCGTTAAGAATTCCATATGTCCCAATTCGCTGGGTAGTTGATATGCAGTTTGAAAAAGGTGATGATGTAAGTAAGACAGCGCGAGTACAAAAGCTAATTGATGCTTACAGATCAACTGGGCATTTAATGGCAGATGTAGAGCCACTGGCCTATGTACAAAGATCACACCCAGATTTAGATGTTGTAAACCATGGATTATCACTATGGGATTTGGATAGAGAGTTTGCAACTGGTGGCTTTGGTGGAAAATCATTTATGAAATTGCGAAGAATACTAGGGGTACTAAGAGATTCTTACTGCCGCACTATTGGTATCGAGTATATGTATATTGCAAGCCCAGAAGAGCGCAAGTGGATCCAAGAAAAAATGGAGGTCGGAGCTCCACGTACAGCAAGAGATGAGCAATTACGAATTCTTAGAAAGTTAAATAGTGCAGAGGCATTTGAATCTTTTTTACAAACTAAATTTGTTGGCCAAAAGAGATTTTCACTTGAAGGTGGAGAGTCAGTAATTCCAATGCTCGATGCGGTTATCTCCTCAGCAGCTGAAACGGGCTTAGATGAAGTTTGTATTGGAATGCCGCACCGTGGTCGATTAAATGTATTAGCAAATATTGCAGGCAAGTCTTATGGCCAAATCTTCCAAGAGTTTGAGGGAAATTATCACGATAATGAGGTTCATGGCTCTGGTGATGTTAAATACCACCTTGGTACTAAAGGAACCTTTACTGCTGAATCTGGAGCTACAACCAAAATTTATTTAGCAGCAAATCCATCACATCTTGAAGCTGTAAATCCTGTACTAGAAGGAATTGTCCGAGCTAAGCAAGATAAGTTACGAGCAAAGTCTGGTGATATTACCGTTGATGAACAAAATAGTTATCCAGTTTTACCAATCCTTCTTCATGGTGATGCTGCATTTGCCGGACAAGGTGTTGTATCTGAAACTCTTTCACTATCGCTTCTAAAGGGATATCGCACCGGAGGAACAATTCATATAATCGTTAACAACCAGGTTGGATTTACAACCTCACCTCACGCAGCCCGCTCTTCTACTTATTCAACTGATATTGCAAAAATGATTCAGGCCCCGGTTTTCCATGTAAATGGAGATGACCCAGAAGCTTGTGTTCGAGTAGCTAAAGTAGCTTTCGAATATCGTCAGATGTTTAATAAAGATGTTGTAATTGACATGATTTGTTACCGCCGTCGCGGACATAATGAGGGTGATGAGCCAAGCTTTACTCAGCCACTGATGTATAAGTTAATTGATGCAAAGCGATCTACCCGAAAACTTTATACCGAAGCATTAATTGGCCGAGGTGATATAACAGTTGAAGAGGCTGAAGAGGTATTACGAGATTACCAGCAACAATTAGAGGGTGTATTTACTGCAGTTCATAACACTGAACCTGCAAGTGATCCAAATTGGAAAGCGCCAGTTGTTCCTGCTCCAGAAAGTGTTGCTAC
>WLMP01000077.1 GCA_009700155.1 Actinomycetota bacterium | reverse complement strand
CAATGTTTACATTGAATTGCTTTAGTAATCCTCTAGCTTCCTCTTCAGTTAACCCGACTACATTTGGCACCTTAAGTGCGATCTCATTTGATGAGGTAGCAAAATAGCCAAAGATTAATAATGCAACTAAAGATGATGTTAGCGCTATGTATGTGAACAATTTACGACGAGGCATAACTTTTTTAATTTTTGTAGTTACTGGCTCACCCTTAATTACACGATCTAAATCATCCAACATTGCAGCTGCATCTTGATATCTACTATTTGGATTCTTAGATAAAACTACCTCTAACATTCGATCTAGGTTTATATCTAAACCAGGCTTAACTTGTGAAGGCTTAATTATCGGCGCTGAAACATGTTGATAGGCAACAGAAACTGGGGTATCACCAGTAAATGGTGGCTTACCAGTTAACAATTCATACATTAAACAACCTAGGGAGTAAAGATCACTTCTACCATCTGCAACTTCACCAGTTGCTTGCTCAGGTGATAAATATTGCGCAGTACCAACAACATTCCAAGTATTGGTCATTGTGGCACCGTTATCATCTGTTGCTCGCGCAATACCAAAATCCATCACCTTGATATCACCAGAATCGGTAATCATAATATTTCCAGGTTTAATATCTCGATGAATAATTCCCTGCTTATGGGAGTAATCAAGTGCTTGCAAAATTCCCTTGATAATTTCTAAGGATTTATAAAGAGAGATATCTTCACTTTGCATTAATTGTCTTAATGTGACTCCACTTATTAATTCCATAACAATAAAGGGTGAATCATTTTCTTCTCCAGAGTCATAAACTGCAACGATTCCAGGATGATTTAAACCACCAGCAGCTAGTGCTTCCTTACGGAATCTAGCGACAAATGCTGGATCTTTAGCTAGGTCACGGCGCAATACTTTTATTGCAACCTCGCGCTTTAGTCGATTATCAAAACCAAGATAAACATCGGCCATTCCGCCAGTACCGATCATTTCACCTAAGTTATATCTACCATCAGATAATTTAGTAACTGGGTTATTCATTAGCTGCCCCAATTTTTTTAACACTTACTTTTTTACCAGCATCACTTAAACCAGACCAGATTATTGTGATGTTATCTGGTGCACCCTTTTCTTTAACCGCAGCAATTAACGCTGGTATTACTTGTTCATCACTATTTGCTTCGATAATTTTTATAATCTCATAATTTGATAAAACATTTGATAAACCATCACTGCAAAGTAAGAATTTATCACCACTTTTAATCTGGAAATTAATAAGTATTGGAGTAATTCCACTATCTCCCATTAGTGCTTGAGTTAGCAATGAACGCTGCGGATGACTTGCCACCTCATCAGGAGAAAGCCGGCCCTGATCGATTAACTCCTGCATTACTGTGTGATCAATACTTAATTGCTCTAGTTTTTTATCGCGATATCGATAACATCTGGAATCACCAACATGTAGTAAGCCAACATTATTTTCAGATATATTTAAAGCAGTCAAAGTTGTGCCCATGCCAGATAATTCAGGATCATCTTTTGAACTTTGTAATATTTTGGCATCGATCTGGTGGGTGATATTTACAAATAAATCATCCTTTGAATCTAAATCAATCTCGGTACTATCTAATACTGAAAGCAGCTCTACCAAACTATTAATTGCAATTGCTGAGGCCACCTCACCGCCGGCATGCCCACCCATTCCATCTGCTACCGCAATTAAATTTTCACTAATTAATGCCGAATCTTCATTGCCCTCGCGCACCAAACCAAGATCGGTTTGCGCAAAGGAGTTAAACTGCCAGGTCATAGAGCCAATCTCACCACATATTTGGGTAAATGATATTTACTCAGTATATGTAGGTAATAAATGGGGTGAAAAGTAAATGTTGATCATTGCCCACCGGGGTGCCAGTGGAGAGTTTCTAGAGGGATCTAGGGGCGCATATGAAGCAGCTATTGCCCAAAAAGCCGATGGCCTTGAGTGCGATCTTCGACTTACAAAAGATAACCAGGTGATTTGTTATCACGACAAAAATACCAGCCGGCTTTCAAAAACAAACTTAACTATTGCCAAAACTACTTATGCTCAATTAGCCGCAGCTGTTGATCCATATCGTTTTGATCAATTACTTAAATTAGCAATTGAAAATAAAAAAGATTTATTTTTAGAGTTTAAACACCCAGTACCAACTGGTGGCAGAATCGAACGCCTAGTTAGCGATCTTCTGCTGCAGCATAAGAATGAGATCCGAGATAGCGGTATTAAAATTACTGCAATCTCTTTTTCACTTCTTGCTACTTTACGCAATCGAGTTTTGCAAAAAGATATTTATCAATCAGGATTACTAATTAATAATTTGCTATATGCCAAACTTAACCCCACATCTATCTATGCGCTAAATCTCAATCTACTTAAGAAAAATCCAAATCTCGGTAATAAGATTAAGAAAAATGGCGGCAAGCTTTATATCTGGACAGTAAATGATCAATCTGATCTAAAATTTTGTGAAAAACTAGGCGCTGATGCGGTGATTACCGATTATCCATCCCAAGCACGCAAGGCACTCGGCTACTCTTAAGCCATGTCAATTAAGTACGCCTACCTTGGACCTGCCGGCACCTTCACCGAGGCGGCCTTACTTAAAATTGCAGATAAATCTGATCAGCTAACTGCGTATGCAAATGTAACTGCCACCTTAGATGCAATTAGAAAAGGTGAGTGCCAAAAAGCTTTAGTGCCAATTGAAAACTCAGTAGAAGGGGTCGTAGCAAGAACCTTAGATGAGTTAGCAATTGGTGAGCCGTTAGTAATAACTGGTGAGATCACATTGCCAGTTGAGTTTAGTTTGATGGCACTTGACGGTACTGATCCAAAAGATATTAAAGCAATTGCTACTCATCCTCATGCTGAGTCACAATGTCGAACATATATTGCTAAAAATTATCCTAACGCCACAATTATTGAGACCACATCAACTGCAGCTGCTGCAAAAGGTTTAATCAAGAAGGAGTATGAGGCAGCAATTGCAGCATCGGTTGCAGCTAAAAATTATCAATTATCAATTATTGCCTCTGATATCGGCGATAATAAATCTGCAGTAACAAGATTTGTGATGGTAGAAAAGCCTGGAAATATTCCAGCTCCAACTGGAAAAGATCGAACCTCATTAGCAGTCTTTATCGCAATCGATCATGCCGGTGCTCTGCTTGAGATATTAAATGTCTTTGCAAAAAATCAGGTTAACTTAACCTTTATTCAATCTAGGCCAACTGGAATGGAGTTAGGCCACTATCACTTCATAATTGATGCCGAAGGCCATATCGAAGATAAAGCTGTCGCAGATACCCTGGCTGGGCTCAAAGCAATCTGTGAAGATATTCGTTTTCTAGGTTCCTATCCCCAAGCAATTAGGTAGGTAGGCTAGGAACATATGATTGATTTAAAACATCTCCGTGAGAACCCAGAACTATTTCGTGCATCACAAAAGGTTCGGGGCGAAGATCCTGAGTTAGTTGATAAGTTACTAGTTGCAGATGATCTACGTCGAAGTGCGATCTCTGAATTTGAAAGCTTGCGAGCTAAGCAAAATATTTTATCTAAATCAGTTGGTGCTGCAAAAGGGGATGAGAAAAACACTTTATTAGAAAGTGCTAAACAGTTAGCCCAAGATGTAAAAGCTGCAGATAGTAAGCGTGCTAGTGCTGAAGAGATTGCCCACAAGTTATCACTGGGCATTTCAAATCTAATTGATCCAGATGCTCCTGTTGGCGGTGAGGCTGATTTTAAAATTATTGAAAAAATTGGAACACCAAGAGATTTTAAAGCTGAAGGATTTGAACCAAAGGATCATGTTGAGCTTGGAAAAATACTAAAAGCTATTGACACCGAACGAGGAGCAAAGGTAGCTGGAGCTCGTTCATATTACTTAACCGGAGTTGGTGCATTGTTAGAGCTGGCGTTAGTTAATTATGCAATTTCACTTGCGGTAAAAAGTGGTTTCATTCCAATGATTCCACCAGTTTTAGTAAAACCAGCTGCTATGGAGGGAACTGGATTTTTAGGACAAGCTGCAGAAAATGTTTATCATCTAGCGCAAGATGAACTTTATTTAGTTGGTACCTCTGAAGTACCACTAGCTGCGTATCACATGGATGAAGTTTTAGAATCACTTCCAATTAGATACACCGGGTACTCACCATGTTTTAGAAGAGAAGCAGGTAGTTACGGAAAAGATACTCGAGGAATTATTCGTGTTCACCAATTTGAAAAAGTTGAGATGTTTACATTTTGTAAGCCAGAAGATGCAAAAGCAGAACACAGCAGATTATTAAATTGGGAAAAGGAATTTTTCACTTCACTAGAGCTGCCATACCGAGTAATTGATGTGGCATCAGCAGATCTTGGTGCAAGTGCAGTTAGAAAGTTTGATATTGAGGCTTGGGTTCCTACCCAAGGTGAGTATCGCGAAGTTACCAGCACCTCAAATTGCACTCAATTCCAAGCTAGAAGATTAAATATTAGATACAAAGAAGATGGCGTAACTAAGCCAGTTGCGACATTAAATGGCACATTAGTTGCAGTACCTAGAACCATTGTTGCTATTTTAGAAAACCACCAACAAAAAGAT
>WLMP01000076.1 GCA_009700155.1 Actinomycetota bacterium | reverse complement strand
ATTTTATTTTGCAAAATTTATAATTAGGTCAAAAATATTTTTATAAAAGTAAGATGCAGGAATAAATTCACATCCTTAACAGCTAAGTTATCTCAATTTTATAATGCTTATAGATTTTGGAAACTGCTTTAGATAACAGCACAGATGCCTCATCCCAGCTAATTCCGTAAGTATTTTTAAAAGAATCTTCATATGACATTCCATCAGCAATAGAGGTCAAAACATCAAATGTTTTGTCGATTCCTCCGATAGCTACAAGTGTATCCATCACGATATATCCAAGATGAAATACCATTGAATAAGAATTTTCATCGCAAGGTAACTTCATATTCTTTCTAAGGAAATCTTGAATAGTTTCTGGTTCATAATCTTTGAGAACCCATCTATTGTCGGTAATCCATCCTTTTCTGATCTTTACATATTCTTCTGCACTCCTAGCAACTGTTGGAATCGAAACAGCTTGTGGCTGTCCTTCTGAGAACCAACACGGCATTAGTACCGGTGGTGGTGATTGCGTTTTCCCTTTAAAAATCATTCCTTGCACTGCGTGTGTGTATTCATGTAAATCATTTTGTCCATTGAATTTCTGGATGTTAAAGCGGTTTACAGGATTTGCTACCCCTACAAGTACTAGCCCGATATCACTAGCAATGTTTGTAACTGCGCCATCGCAGTCGACTCCTGCACATTTTTCAGAAGCCTGATCAGGGAATGAAATTCCCAACCTAAATGGGCTTATGTATTTTTCAGCCTCAGTTCTTGCCCATAGAACATCTGATTTGTTGAATTGAACAAATTTAACTTCTGCCGGCTGCTTTTGAGCTGCCATTACGCGCGACCCCAGGGTAACTGCATCGATCGTCCATTGATTTGGATATCTCTGAGGAGTGGTTGGACCAAAAAGGAAAGTTATTTTCAAATTTGTCGATTTATGCAAAGCCAAATTGCTTTGGATTTTTTCCCAGACTGCGTAAGGAATTCCTTCATGTTTTGCTTCTAAATCTGTAAAAGTTGTGGGCATTGCAGGAATCTTCTCGGGGGCTGGTTTAGTAACGGTAACACCCTTGCTCCAAACCAATTTCTTTCCTATCTTTATGCAGGTAAAAGTATTTCCAGAAGCTTTAGCAATTTTTCCTTGTTTCGTACATATACCCCCAGTTTTCGCCGTAGCATTTGCTGGCATGAGGGGTATGGAAAAGAGAAAAAAAAGTGTTGATGAAAATGCAAACAGTTTCTTTCTCATTTATCTAGAGTAAATTGTGAATTAAGAAATTGCAAGGGAGTTGTTCTAAATCTGACTTAAATTTGGCGAAACCCTAGTCACTCATAGGTAAAAATTATTCTTTCGATACCTTAATTACATCACCAAAGGTTCCTGATTCAATAATGGTAAATGTAATTCCATTTGAAGTTGTGGAGTCTCCTTTCTTTAATGTAGCTCCGGCCATAAAAAATGGCGTAGTACTGTTTATCTGCTTATTTCTTGGAACTGAAAGCTTCATGCCCATGCCATGATCAGATTTAGTTAGATCAATTTCATAAACCAAAACACCCTGATTCTGAGATGGAATTTTGTAGTAGAGACCAGCAGACCTAACAGATTCTGCTACCAACACTTTTGTATTCGAAATAGGTACAATTATTGCTTTACTTTCCTTAGTATTCACACTCGATGGCGCAATCCAATGGGTACTAGATGGTGACTCCGAAGTGCATTGCACTTGTGAATCTTTTATGAAACCTAGAATCCATTTTTCCCAGATTGATAAATCCCCACCCCAGGGCGTCATCATGGTCCACCAACCCATGCCATGTTCAGAATTAATGCTCGATCTGTTGTCGCCGTAGTGATCATCTAATCCATAACCAGCATGGTAAGACTCATGAATCCACCAAAAAGGGTGAGCTGCCACAATATATTGTGAACCACCGGGATTAGTTGGATTATCTGGAAACTGACTCATTCCAACAGATGCAGTACCTTCCTTAGTTTGAAAACTTCCAATTGCGGCTTGTTGCATGATTGATGCATCGGATCCGGCAGGAGCTACCACTATGACCATGTTTACTTCAGTAAAATCGATTACGGGATCAACCGCAGCAATTACATCTTTATTGAACCTTACGTTATTTGGGGCATCCCAATTCAACGGGTGATATAACTTGTAATCTGCAATTTTTCCTGGAAATTTTATATACTGATCAGGAATTTTGTATTTAACATTCGAGCCAAAATCAGAAGAGTAATCCACCCATTCTTTTATATACGCAAGGTACTTTTCATAATCCTTTGCGGGAGTATTTTTAGGCGGCGCAGTATCCTCTGCATAGATTGGGACCAATTGTATTACTGAATTAGGCCCAGGATGCTTACGAGAAATTTCATTACCTTCACTTCGATGCATGAGCGAATAATGGTTTCCAGAATTTATCTTGCAAGGCTGAACTGAATTAAACTCTTTTGGGTCAGAAAAGATTGTTTTTGGCCTTAGATTTCCTAGGTTGTACTTTGCTAATCTAAGTTGGCCACCACATGCCTGCAAGTCATAAAACAATTTTTGCATTTCTACCCACTCTGTTGGTACATACGGGTCTAGTTGACATGGTCCTTGTACAAAGTTATCAAAGTAACCATTATCGGTAGAAAAAGTGTCTCGGTAATTAACTGCTGATTTTGAAGCAG
Organism: Actinomycetota bacterium; assembly: GCA_009700155.1. Taxonomy (GTDB): domain Bacteria; phylum Actinomycetota; class Actinomycetes; order Nanopelagicales; family Nanopelagicaceae; genus Nanopelagicus. The sequence continues at coordinate 2,016 of WLMP01000076.1, read as the reverse complement.
TACCTGCTTTACTCCAAACCAACTTTTTGCCAGACTTAATACAGATAAAGGCTTTTCCAAGTACATTGGAAGTTGTACCTATTTTTGAGCACTTGGCGCCAGCCTTAACAGCAGCTGATGCAGGGGTAAAAGTAGTTGGGCTAACTAAGGCAAATAACAAAATCATTATGCTTGCTTTTTTAAACACATAGACACAATACATAAATAAGTTTATAAAATAAAGGATAGTTTGATTTTTAGTTGGCTAGTACACAATTTCCAACTATATTACTTCTTGTAGCGCTCAGTATGAACCTACTATCAGGGGAGACAGATGAAACTAGCCAAGATCGCAGATTATGGAATAACTGAAGAGTTTGGCTATTTGCCATCATATGATCCAGCGCAATCACTTTCTGCCGGTAATGAAGAGTGGGATCAATTTGGTAAGGATCTTCCTAAATTATTAATGGGCACTAATTTTCGCAAGCGAGTACAAGCACTACCTAAATTTAATATTGATAAATTAAATGGTGAAGCTGAGATTCAGCGAGCAATGTTAGTTTTAAGTTATATCGGTCAGGCATATCAATGGAGTGATAATGAGGCTGCCACAGTTATGCCGCAGGTATTAGCTAAGCCTTGGTATGAGGTTGGAAAGTTAGTAGGCCGGCCACCAATTCTTTCCTACCAAAGTTATGCCTCAGATAATTGGCGAAGATTTGATCAGGCAGGTCCGATTGAGTGTGGAAATATTGGATTGCTGCAATGTTTCTTAGGTGGGCAAGATGAAGAGTGGTTTATTTTAATTCATATCGATATTGAGAAAAAAGCTGGTAAGGCTTTGAAAGCAATTGAAGAAGCACAAGCAGCAGTTGTGGCTCAAGATGGTGAAAAGGTAGAGGCAGCATTAATTAAAATGCGAGCAGCACTTACCGCCATGTATGAAGTTTTAGGCCGAATGCCAGAAAGATGTGATCCATATATTTACTTCCACAGAGTAAGGCCCTACATATTTGGCTGGCGAAATAATCCATCACTGCCAGATGGTGTGGTCTATGAAGGAGTAGATGAGTACAAAGGTGTGGGACAAAAGTTTCGGGGTGAGACAGGAGCTCAGAGTGCGATCATTCCGGCAATGGATGGTGTTCTAGGAATAGAGCATGAAAAAGATGAGCTACGCGAGTATTTAATGGAGATGCGCACATATATGCCACCAAAGCATGTGGCATTTATTCAAGCGGTAGAGGCTGGTCCATCAGTGCGTAACTTTGTAACTACGATTAAGAAGAGTTCATTAACCCAAGTATTTAATGATTGCATTGAGTTGGTCGCAAACTTTAGGGCGATGCATTTAGAGTATGCCGGAACCTATATCCACGCTCAAGCCCAAGCCACCCCAGGAAATCCATCAGCAGTTGGCACCGGCGGCACACCATTTATGATCTACCTGCGCAAGCACCGAGATGAGACTAAGAAACAAACTGTTTAACCACCATAAAATAAGGATTTGCTAAGGCTTAGGTATCAATTACAATTAGTTAAGATTGCATGTAGTAAAAGGTAAAACAACTAAAAAGCTAGTAAACAACAAACAGGTTGGAGGATGCGCTCTATGCAGGCCTCATCCGCGCAACAATCACATATCCTAGAATTACAATTATTAGATTCTGAAGTAATGCAGGCAAATACCAAATTAAAATCACTGCCTGAAATTGAGCAATTACTCCATATTGATAAACGAATTACCTCAGCTAATGAGGAGCTAGCCCAAGTAAAAGCTGAGGCTGATCAAATCGCTTTAGAGCTGCGTCGTGGTGAGGTAGATGTTGAAACAGTTACCGATCGAATTAAAAAAGATGAGGCCAGATTATCCTCCGGCAATGCCACCCCAAAGGAGTTAGAGCAGCTCCAACATGAGGTGGAAAGTTTAAAGAAACGGCAAGCTGATTTAGAGGAGATAGAGCTTGAGATCATGGTTAAAAATGAGGCGATCGTTGCTAGGTTAAATACCTTAACTACAGATCTGAGCTCACT
>WLMP01000075.1 GCA_009700155.1 Actinomycetota bacterium | reverse complement strand
CATCTTTGATGAGACTAAAAAGATTGCTGGTGCATTATCTAACTCGCAAGCCAGAGGAAAATTTGGTGAAGCGCAACTTGAATTACTTCTGCAGTCGGCTGGATTGCGTGAAGGACATGAGTACTCAAGACAAAAATCTACAACCGATGCTGACTCTTCTGGCATTCCAGATATCACAGTAAAAATGCCGGGCGGCTCTGCAATATTTATTGACTCTAAATTTCCATTTGATCGGTTTTTAGATGCATTTGGTACTCAGGTGCAAAGTGAGCGAGATGATTACCTATCCCAGCACACAAAAGATTTATTAAAACATGTTGAGGCGCTCGCTAAACGTGGCTACCACAAATCAGCTGGCTCACCAGATTTTGTAGTTTTATTTGTGCCATTTGAAACTTTATTAGCTGAAGCCTTAAGAATTGATCCAGCATTTTTGGAAAAAGCATTTAAGTTAAATGTCACTGTTGCTACGCCAACTTCAATGATGGCACTACTTAGAACTATTGGCTATATCTTTACTAGAAATAAGTTAGCTGATAATGCCGATGAGATTCAAAAGGTGGCAAATACATTTCTAAAAAATATTACTTTATTACATGGCAAGATTGTGGCAGTTGGCAAAGCAATCTCTTCAACTGCTAAAGCTTATGAAGACTTAATTCCAACAGCAGAACGAACTGTATTAAGCCCAGCTCGTAGGATTCATAATCTTGGTGTTACTGGCGATAAAGATAAACTAGCAATTGAGTATCCAGATTCACCAGGGGCGGTAAGAGAGTTAAAAGCAATTTCAGCAGATGATGATTTCATTGAGGTTGAAGAGATTGAAGGTGATAGTAAGTGAGTAATCTGCCAATTAATTCACCAATTAAAGGTCCTGGCTTAACAAAGCCTGGCGTAATTGTGTTGCAGTTTTTAGTAATATTTTTATTTCAGGCGGTTGAACTACTTTTTAGATCCTCCCTAGGAATTATTACTGCAATTGCGATATGGATTGCCTTCTTTGGTGCAATTTACTTAGGTAGAAGTGGCACTTTATATGTAGCAGCAGTCTCACCACCGATTTCACTACTAATTACCTCATTTATATTAATGCCAACTGTTGGTGGCGGCTCATTTGCGCCAACAAAGTTTTTAGTTGATTTAGTCTCAGGTTTAGCTTCGATCTCTTTCTATCTTTTATCGGGGGCAGCAATAACTTGGTTTTTGTGGTTTAAAAGAGAAAGAAGTAACGCAAACTAACTACTTATTGGCCGCTTTTAAATCTTTTCTAAGCTCAGGTGGAATTGCAAATAGTAAGTGCTCTTCCATCGCCGTTACTGTCTCAACATCATTAAATCCACGATCTGCTAACCAACTTAGTAAATCCTTAACTAAAATTTCAGGAACTGAAGCTCCGCTAGTTACCCCGATGGTATTAACTCCAATCAACCACTCATCTTTTGCTTCAGCAGCATAATCAATTAAGTAGGCAGCTTTAGCGCCATACTCAAGTGAGACCTCGACCAACCTAACTGAGTTTGATGAATTAGTTGAGCCAACTACTAAAACTAAATCTGCTTTTGGTGCAATTTCTTTAATAGCTACTTGACGATTTTGAGTTGCATAACAAATATCATCACTTGGTGGATCCATTAAATTTGGAAATCTCTTCTTAAGCTCTGCAACTGTAGCAAGGGTTTCATCAACACTTAAAGTAGTTTGAGATAACCAAGCCACCTTATTCTCATCTCTTACCTTCACATTTTTAATATCTTCAATACCATCAATTATGTGTATGTTATCTGGAGCTTCCCCTGCTGTGCCATCAACCTCTTCATGGCCCTCATGACCAATTAATAAAATATCGTAATCATCAGATGCAAACCTTCTAGCTTCCTGGTGAACTTTAGTAACTAGTGGGCAGGTAGCATCAATGGTTTTTAAATTTCGTTGCGCAGCACTTTGGTGAACTACAGGTGATACGCCATGTGCAGAAAAAACTACGATCTTTCCCTCTGGCACCTCATCTGTTTCATCAACAAATATTGCACCCCGTGCCTCTAATGTTGAAACTACATGTTTGTTATGGACAATTTGTTTACGGACATAAACCGGTGCGCCATATAGATCCAAAGCTTTCTCAACTGTGATAACTGCCCGATCCACACCTGCGCAATAACCTCTAGGGGCAGCGAGCAGTACTTTCTTTTGGGTGATCTGGCTCATGTGCTCATCCTAATTGATGATAGAAGTGAGTAGATTTAGCCCATGGCGCCAGAGTTTAATTATGAGGATCTTCTGCCTATTGGGCAGGATTTAACCGAGTATCGCCTGCTTTCTAAGCAAGGTGTTACTACCTTTAGCGCAGATGGCCGTCAGTTTTTAAAGGTAGAGCCACAAGCAATTAGTGATCTAACTCAAGTAGCAATCCATGATATTTCACATTACCTACGATCAGAACACCTTGGCCAATTAGCTAATATTTTAAAAGATCCAGAGAGCTCACCAAATGATCGATTTGTTGCCCTTGATCTACTTAAAAATGCCAACATCTCAGCTGGTGGTGTGCTGCCAATGTGCCAAGACACTGGCACTGCAATTGTGATGGGTAAAAAAGGACAACATGTTTTAACTAGCGAAAAAGATGAACTCTCAATTTCTAGAGGAGTTTATGAAGCATTTACTAAATTAAATTTACGCTACTCGCAATTAGCCCCACTTACTACCTGGGAAGAAAAAAATACTGGAAATAACTTGCCAGCACAGATTGAGATCTACTCCGATACCGACCATCCAGATGAGTACAAATTCTTATTTATAGCAAAGGGTGGCGGTAGTGCCAATAAATCATTTTTATATCAAGAGACTAAAGCGGTATTAAACCCAACTTCGTTTATGAGTTGGTTGGAAGAAAAATTACGATCTCTTGGCACATCTGCCTGCCCGCCTTACCACCTTGTAGTTGTTATTGGTGGCACAAGTGCAGAGCACACAGTTAAAACTGCAAAGTTAGCTAGTACTAAGTATCTAGATTCACTACCTACTACTGGGGATGCTAAAACTGGCCGTGGCTTTAGAGATTTAGATCTAGAAAAAGATATTTTAAAGTTAACACAAAGTATTGGCATCGGTGCTCAATTTGGCGGGAAGTACTTCTGTCATGATGTTCGGGTAGTTAGGTTGCCAAGACATGGAGCTTCACTACCAATTGCAATCGCTGTTTCCTGCTCAGCAGATCGCCAAGTTAAGGCAAAAATTAATAAGGATGGAATCTTTATTGAAAAACTAGAGACTGAACCTGCTCATTTCCTACCAGCAGAGGGGGAGAATGAATTAACTGAGCATGAAATACATATTGATTTAAACCAGCCAATGCCTGCGATTTTGGCACAGTTATCAAAGCACCCTGCTAAAACTAGGGTCAACCTAACTGGCACCTTGGTGGTGGCCCGTGACTTAGCGCATGCAAAGATAAAAGAGTTACTAGATAGTGGTAAGCCAATGCCAGAGTATTTTAAAAATCATGCCATCTACTACGCCGGCCCAGCTAAGCGCCCAGATGGATACGCCTCTGGTTCATTTGGTCCAACAACTGCCGGCCGAATGGATTCATATGTTGAACAATTTCAAGCAGCAGGTGGCTCTTTAATCATGCTAGCAAAAGGAAATAGATCAACAGCAGTATCACAAGCATGTAAAAAGAATGGCGGATTTTATCTAGGTTCAATTGGTGGACCTGCAGCGAGATTGGCTCAAGATTGTATTAAAAAAGTTGAGCTTTTAGATTATGAAGAGCTAGGCATGGAGGCGATCTGGAAGATCGAGGTTGAGAATTTTCCAGCTTTTATAATTATTGATGATAAGGGAAATGATTTCTATGCCGATATTAGAAAGCCAATCAGTATTGGTAAACGTCCCTAATTAATCTTTAAAGTGATTTAAGTGATTAATACCAATTAGATCGTTTTGATTTACTCCAGGCACTGCATGGGTATTTATATCTTTCTTCAATATATTTAAGTCCCCAAGTTATTTGGGTTACTGGATTAGTTCGCCAATCAGTACCTACTATTTCCATCTTGGTAGCAGGCAGTGCCTGCGGAATTCCATGAGCTCCTGAGCTCTTATTTCTAGCTTTATAATTCCAATTACTTTCCTTAGTCCATAGATTATCTAGGCAGGTAAACTGCTTTTCAGACCAACGATACTTTTGTGCAATTATTTGACGGGCAGCCTCTTTAGCGCCTTCGGCTTGGCGAGCGCTCTCCACCTGGCGGGCAGCAATTGAAACTAATGCCATCGCCGATGCATCCACTACCTTGATTGAATCCAATTCAAGTAGGGATGGCACACCTGGATTTGGGTCAAGATTTTCCGCCCCTGGCAGCTCTGGGCTAGGTAGCTGATCTGCTGGGATAGTTAAAAATACCTGTTGCATATTGCTAGAGGCATTTGCTGGTTCAACAATTGCCAAGAAGAAGGCAAGGCAGGCAGCAGACAGGGAGAGTCTACGAGTCCGCTTACTGCGGATAGTAGGTAATGAGCTCTTCATACCCACCCCTTTCTTCACCTTCACGGTTGCAATCGCCCACTTTGGACAAGTGCAGAGTGCCAGCCAGGTGTTTGAGGGGCAACTTTATAGAAGCGTGTGGCGCGATTATGTTTATATTCACAGGTTTTTGCATATGCAAAACTGCAGGTCAGAAAGGATAAAGTCCGATTTAT
>WLMP01000074.1 GCA_009700155.1 Actinomycetota bacterium | reverse complement strand
GAGTTTAAAAGTATTGAGCCATATCTTTTATTAACAATTCTAGAATCTAATATTGCAACTACTCCCCGATCATCTAAAGATCTAATTAAGCGACCAGTTCCCTGGGCTAGAAGTAGGGCAGCCCTTGGTAATGAGATTTGCATAAAGCCAGAGCCACCAGCTGCATCTGCTTGTGCTGCTCTGGCTGCTAACACTGGTTCATCAGGACGTGGAAATGGAATTCGATCAATAGCAACTAATGTGCAGGAAGGCCCAGGCACATCAATTCCCTGCCACAGTGAGATAGTGCCTAATAAAATTGATTTTTCATCCTTTGCAAATTTTTCAACCAATGGCGCAACTGAATCACCTCTGCGTTGGGTAATAATTGGCAGCTTTAAATCTGATAAAACTTTTCGTAAATACTCATCAGCTGCCTCCACCCCACGCCAAGATGAAAACAGCGCCAAAGTTCTACCACCTGCTGCCTGAATTAACTCACCTAACTCAACTAACGCCTCTTTTGCCGGGCCATCTCTAGTTGGCTCTGGTAAATCTTTTGGCAGATAAAGCATTGCTTGATTTGCAAAATCAAAGGGTGAGCCCACATCTAATATCTTTAAATTAGCTGGATCCATTTCATCTTCACTTGATTTTGTTGAAATATCCTCGCCATCCTCCTCATCTTTTTCACCAACTACAAAGCCAATACTTTTAGCAATTGAATCAAAGGATTTACCAACAGTTAAGGTCGCACTGGTGGCAATTACTGGGGTTTTAGTTAATAAGTTTTTTCTTAAGACATCCGAGACTGAAAGTGGTGCTAAATACAATGTAGAAAAGGTGGGTTCAAACCAAAGCACATGGCTGCCGCCAGGTTTTAACAACTTAGTAATTGTTTGATTAATCTCATTTAGCGCACCCTTTACCCGAGCACGTTCTGCCATCGTATTGGGATCAATTATCTGCTCATCTGCCGTTATTAACTGCAAAATCCCTCCAATTGCCTCTTTGATCTTTCGCATCGATGCCTCTAACTCTTTAGGCACCTGATCTAACCTGCCCGCCTTCATTGGATCTGATTTAAGATCTAATGCGTAATCGGCAACTGCTGCGGTAAATTTTTCTGAAGCCTTTACAAATGAATCACTTACCTTTCCAGGCATATGTTTTCTAGCCATACCAGCTGCTCTACTTACTCTTGGCGCAGTTAACTCCTCAGTTACCGCGCCAGTTGTGCGATCTGAAAACTCATGCGCCTCATCTAAAACAATTGCATCTCGCTCTGGCAAAATTGGATGTGAATCAACTATTTCTATTGCCAGCAAGGTGTGGTTAGTAACTACGATATCGGCTGTTTGCGCCTTAGCTTTTGCTAATGCAGCAAAGCATTTACTGCCGGATGGACATTCATCTGCACCAATGCACTCTCGTCCTGAAACTGAGGATGCATGCCAAACTCTTTGATCAACATCTGGTGCATCATCGCGATCACCACTGGCACCCTTTGATTGCGCCCATGCGCGCAACCGCTTGGCATCTGATTCTAAAGTTGAAACCTCAAGTAAGGCCTGGGCCTCTGGATCATCGGGTGCGTTGTTTAGTTTTTGTAGGCAGATGTAATTTCCCACCCCTTTATAGATTGCAAATGTAATCTCACGATTTAACTCTTTATCTAAAGCAGCTTTTATCTTTGGTAAATCCCGCTCAACTAATTGCCGCTGCAAGGCTAAGGTGGCAGTTGCAACTAAAACTTTTTTGCCATGAACTAAAGCTGGGACTAAGTAGGCAAGTGATTTTCCAGTACCGGTGCCAGCTTGTACTAACAAGTGATGGCGATCATTTAAAGCATTTGCTACCGCTTCGGCCATCTCAATCTGGCCTAATCTCGGTTTGCCACCAATTGCAGTAACTGCCACATCCAGGGCACTTCTTACCTGCTTGGAGTACTCACTCATTAGAGCAGGTTAATTTAAAAAATTAGAAATACTTTCACTTACCTAGGTAATTGCTAGATTATTATTAGCTTTCAACTAAAAAGTTATTGGATCGGCACCAAGATTTTGCTGCCAGCAGAAAGATCGGCAGAGGCTAATTGGTTAACCTCAACAATATCGGCCACAACGGAGGCGATCTGATTATGATCTGCCACCATGGCTGCAATTGACCAGATACTCTCACCTGGGGTAACTACCACTTGAACATACTTACTTTTACTTTCAGATCTAGATTTTTCAGCCGCATCACTAGCTGATGAGATAGTGCTAAAACCAGCACCAACTACCACTAGTAGGGATAGGGATAAAACTGATCTAGCTAAGCGCTTAGCCGCTCTTGCCTTCATCTTAACTTCTCCTTGAATAACAGGGTCTAGGGGATTCGAACACCTGTTCTATAGAGAATTAAACACTACCCCACCGACATTGTCTACTTAAAACCGAACAAATGTTTGATTTTTTTCCTACCCCCTGCTACCCTTAATTTATGGCTAAAAAACCGATTTCAGAGCTTCCAGATGGGCCCACCGATGCAAATGGGCTTACTCCACGCCAACTTAAGATTTTATCCGTCATCAAAACGGCAGTTGAAGATCAAGGTTATCCCCCATCAATGCGTGAGATTGGCCAAGCAGCTGGCCTTTCCTCCACTGCATCTGTGACCTATCAACTGCAGATTTTGGAAGAAAAGGGTTGGATCCGCCGTGATGCCTCCCGTGGTCGTGCAATTGAAATTACCTTGCCAGGCCAAGATGGTGAAGCAGCACCACAAGATAAAACCAGATTAATTCCACTAGTTGGCAGAATTGCAGCTGGTAATCCAATTTTGGCTGAACAAGAGGTGGAAGAGGTATTACCACTTCCAGAATCAATTGTTGGCAAGGGAGATCTTTTCCTATTACAGGTTAAAGGTGATTCCATGATTGATCTTGCAATCTGTGATGGTGATTTTGTTGTGATTAGATCACAAAAGGATGCTCAAAAAGGTGAGATTGTGGCAGCGATGATTGATGGTGAGGCAACTGTTAAAACTTGGTCTAAGAAAGATGGCCACTACTGGTTACTGCCAGCAAATGATAATTACGCACCAATTCCAGCTGATGAAGCGGTAATTTTAGGTAAGGTAACAGCAGTACTTAGATCTGTTTAAGTTTTAACCTAAACAGATCTAATTTTAAAAACCTTACTTTTTAATCGCCTTATTCCAAGGTACTGCTCTACCCAATACAGTTTGGTTTAACTCTTCCAGACGAGCAACTGCAGTTGAGGTTAAGAATTTGTCTTGCTCAACCTTGCTCATACCAATCGCCTCTTTCCAAATAGATCTACCAGCGATAAATCCAGAGGCACCACCTGCATCACAGGATAATATGATCGCTTTTTTAAACTGCTCAAATGCCACACCTGCAGATAAGACCGCCCACGGCACAGTTAGCGAATCAGCTAATCTTTTGCAACCGCGCTCGGTAATTGGAAACTCAAGCTTTAGTAGATCTGGCTTAGTCTCATTTAACAAAATTGCAGATTCAACAATTAGATTCTCTTTTTGTTCATCTGTTAATGGCTCGGCATTTGGTAATGGATAGATTAGGTTCTCAATTACTGAAGGAATTCCTTGCGCCTTGCAATCTGCCACAATACTTCTAACTAACTCAACTGTTTCAGAGGTTAGATCTGGCTCACCAGCATTACGCACTCTTCCTGGGTGCATACTTACTAGCACCTTAACTGCTTGACCGCCAAGGGATTTAACCCAGGCAGCATCTTGTCCTGGCATTTTTGTTGGTCTTGGCTCGCCATTGAAATTACCACGATCTGGATTTTCAGCAGCAATTAACAAACCACAGCTTGAAGGCAAAATATCATTTTGGTTTACCGCTGGCACACCCCAGGTTGGATCAAGCAAAATTCCAGAGGCAGCTTTAGATAAAGCAGAGGCGACTGCAATTTTTGCCTGCATCATGTCATCATCGGTTGCAGTTACGCCAACTGCAGCAAACATTTTCTTTAAGGTATTGCGTTGATCCATTGCAACAATTGAAAACACCCCATCACTATTTGCAATACTGGATAATCCATTTAGCGGCCTGCTTACTGTGTTTGTCATTTTTATCCTTCTCTCTGGTTATATCCGGTATTCCGAATTTAGGTTTTTTACTCTCTTGCTTATATGTTCAACTATAGATCCATCTGTTTGTTGACTTGCCCAAGAGGCCATAAAAGCTGCCCCAAATGCGCCGGGTTCATCAATATTTGAAATCTCTAAATTAGGCATAATCTTAGTTTTAATCTCTCTAACACTGCGTAATTTTAGCCAGCCGCCAGAGCCAAGCGCATATTTATGTTTTCCAACTACCTCAGCTATGCCATCTAACATTTTCTTATTCTCACTAGCCATGTAATCAAGGGCGGCTGCCCATAGATCATTAGGGCCAGCATCGCCAGTTAAGATAATTTTTATATCATTTGAAACAGATTTTTCTTGGTTCATATCAATTACATCTATAAATTTATGGTTGATATCCCAAGCATCATCAATTGCTTTTAGCGCATCACCATTTCTAGCACCCATTAGATCTAACGCTCTGCGCAAAACTAATCCACCTCTGGAGCCACCAATTAACACCGTTGCATTTTGTAAGGTGTGGCGGCCAGCTGAGACTCCTAGCCCAGTTAAGGCAGCTCGCTGTTGATCAGTTAATGTGCCGGGAACACTTCTAACAATTGCATCCCCAGTACCTGCTGAGTTGAAAACTTGGTCATCGCCAGTAGCACCAGAGCCAACTGCAGCTACTGGATGATCATGACCACCAACAGTAACTACAGCATTTTGTAATTGCGCAGGTAATTGATTTGAAACAATATTTCCCCAAGATTGCCCAGCAAAGCGTTGCTCTGGAATAAATG
>WLMP01000073.1 GCA_009700155.1 Actinomycetota bacterium | reverse complement strand
TCCACCTAGTAAAAAAATATTTCCAGTGGTATTTCCATAAATCAATATCTCGTCGGCAAAGCCCATTGATCCTGCTCTAATAACAATAAAAAGCCAGGCTAGAGCTGTGAGGACTTGATATCTTCTAAGTAAAAATATTTGTGCTGCTACTCGAATCCCTAAAAAAGTTAAAACTAGTGATCCAATTAATCCAAATGGAGGAAAAACATTATGAAGCAATGTTGCGCTAAATCCAATGAGTAGTCCTAAAGCTATTGATTTAAAGATCCTCATAATTTAATTCCAGCAAATAAATCTAGCTCACGTCCATCTGAGTCAAAAGGTTCTGATTTTTCTCCTCTAACTAATGTGTAGTACTCATCTCCCCAAATTGATAGTCCGAGATTGTTTGAAAGAGCAAAAAATGGTCCATCTACTGAAATTTGTGTTTCATGCGCTTTCATTGCTGCAAGTTTTTGTGGGACATACTCAGTAGCCCTGATTACCGATGTAACTAACTCATCCGGCTTTGCAAATGGTAGATCATCAACACTTTCTGCGCCAAAGAAGCTAGATCCAACTTCTTTCATTTTTTCTATTCCATCTTGAATAACAGATCTTGGCATTGTGTTCCAATAAATTTTACTTATTTTCCAACCTTGATCAGCTGCCATATCAGCTGCTCGCATTGCTACTTGATTAGCTTTTATGTGATCTGGGTGCCCATAACCACCAAACTCATCATAGGTTATTAAAACGTGAGGCCTTGTTTCAAGAATTACATTAACTAATTCTTGTGCTGCTTCATCTATGTTTGCTTGCCAGAAAACATCACTTCGTTCATTTTGCGCAGTACCAATCATTCCACTATCGCGCCATTTTTTATTTGGTGCACCTAAGAATCTAAAATCATCTATTCCAAGATGTTCCATTGCATTTTTTAACTCTACTTCTCGGTGTTCGCCTAGTTTGTCATCTCTACTACTTGCCAAGTTGGCAAGACTTTCAATTAAAACTTCACCTTCTTCACCACGAGTGCAGGTAACTAAAGTTACTTTTGCACCTTCTTGGGCATATTTAGTCATAGTAATGCCGTTATTTATCGTCTCATCATCTGGATGAGCGTGTACAAGCAATAATCTCTTTTGCGTACTCACTCCCACAATATAACTTGAAACTAAACAAATCTGACAATATCACTTAGGAATGATTAGAATTAAACAATGGTTGATGATAAATCTGGTCGCTTACCTCGCGATGAACGCAGAGCTCAATTACTTGTCGCTGCCCTAGAAGTATTTACAGCATCTGGCTACCACTCTGCTGCAATGGATGAGATTGCAGATAGAGCAAAGGTGAGTAAGCCTGTTTTGTACCAACACTTTCCATCAAAACTAGATCTTTACTTAGCAGTTTTAGACTTACATATTGATTCTTTAGTTTTTGCAATTCAAAAAGCAATCGCTTCAAATCAGGAAAACTCTTCGAGAGTGGCCGCAACCGTTGATGCTTACTTTGGGTTTATTGATTCAGAGGGCGAAGCATTCCGTTTACTTTTTGAAAGTGATATGAATCTTGAACCACAGGTTCGAGAGCGCTTAAATCGAATGACTTACGACTGTGCTGCTGCGGTGAGTGCAATTATTTCAATTGATACTGGATTAGGAAAAGAAGAGTCAATGATGTTGGCTGTTGGAATAATTGGCACAGTACAAACTACTGCTAGACATTGGTTAGATCGCGATGGCAAAATTGATCGTCAGCGAGCTACTGAATTAGTGATGAATCTAACTTGGCGTGGAATTTCAGGATTTCCTAAATCAAAATCGTGAATTAGCGAACTTTGAAGTGAAAAGGTAGGGTTACGGTATGGCAACTACAAAACCAGCAGTTAAAGGCTCAGCACGCACTGAAGTTAAAATTGGTATTTCTGATTCAACCCATGAAATCAATATCGAGTGTGCAAGTACTCAAGCTGAGGTTATTGCAAAAGTAAATGAGGCTATTAAGTCTTCTTCTGTACTTTCACTAAGTGATACAAAAGGTAGAGAGTTGCTAGTGCCTTCAAATAAAATTAGCTTTGTTGAAGTTGGCGAATCCTCTGATCGAAAAGTTGGTTTTGCGAACTAAGCAGTTACTACTCTTCTGATAGTTGCTTTAGATTCTAGTTTTTCCCATTGTTTAGGATGAGTGGTGTACTCGCCTAACATATTTAACTTTCCATTACCGTGATAATCACTTGATCCAGTCATTACTAGATCAAATTCTTTAGCTAGGTTAATCAATTCTCTCTTTTCATCTGGAGTATGGTCGCGATGATCAACCTCAATACCATCTAGCCCAGAGTTAATAATTGATCCAAAGGTTTCAGAAGAGATAACTCGTCCCCTATGAGATGCCATTGGATGAGCAATTACAGCAACTCCCCCAGCTTCTTTAATCAACTTAATCGCTACTTCAGGAGAAGGTGAATAATGGGAAACGTAGTACTTTGAATTATTGTGAAGCATCTGCGTAAAAGCTTCTTCTCTACTAGCAATAACTCCTTTTTTAACTAGAGCATCTGCTAAGTGTGGCCGGCCTAATGTTGCACCATCTGAAAGTTGTTCCAATACATCTGCCATAGAAATATCAATTCCGGCTTCGTTTATACGAGCGATTATTTTTTCCATACGGCCATGTCTGTTTTCTCTAGTCTTACTGAGAGTATTCATTAATTCAACATGGTTAGGATCGAAGAGTAAACCTAATACGTGAACACTTATTCCATCAGTGGTTTGGCAAGATATTTCAGCTCCAGGAACAAGTGAGAGTCCTGGACGTAAAGCAGATATAGCCTCATCCCAGCCACTTATTGAATCGTGGTCAGTTATAGCAAGAGTTGTAATTCCACTAGCTAGTGCTTTATTTACAAGCTCAGTTGGGGTATCAGTGCCATCGCTAAAGTTTGTATGCGTATGTAAATCAATCAATTTTTTACCACACTATCTTGATTAGACCTTAGGACAAATAATGCACAACCAAATACCAAACCAATTATTCCAGGAATCGTACCGGCCGGTGGTTGTTGGCTAAGCCAAATTAGTGCTATCACAGCACTTACTGGAACTTCAAAAAATACAATTAGTGATACAACTACAGGAGAAACACGTTTTAAAGACAGATTAAATAATGTGTGGCCTAATAATTGTGCACCAATAACCAATGCTGCAAGCAAAATCCATTCATTTAAAGCAAATCCAGTTACTGGAGAGCCACTCAAAATTACAACAGGTAAGACTGATATTGAACAAACTAGGTAGCAAACGGAGGTAAAAGTAGAAGTAGAGATTTCTTTTTGCACTTTGGAACTGATTAGGACATAGCTTGCAGCTAAAGCTCCGCCCAAAATTGCTAGAAGGTCGCCTTGAAATGATCTAATTGATAAAGTTAAATCAACTCCAGTGATTACCAATACTGAGAAAAATGCAATCATCATGCCGCCGATAGATCTTCTCGGTATGTGCCCTCCCTTAAATTTGATATATAAAGCAGCAAATATTGGTTGAGTTGCTGTAAGTGCGGTGCCAGTTGCGACACTGGTTAATCTCATTGACCAAAAGAAGCATAAAAAATGTGCAGCAAGTAGCACACCGGCAAGAGCAGACCAATAAATTGCATTTAACTGTTTAGTAGATTTCCATTCTCCTCTAGAAATCGCAAACGGAAGCATTACTAGACCGCCAATTAAATTTCGTAAAAATATTAATGATGGAACAGGGATCAGACTTTTGGCAATTATTGGACCCGAAGTTCCAATTCCGATTACCCCAATAGCTAAAAGTGGGATATCTCTTCCTGTTGGGAGTTTGGTGTGGTCTTGATCTTTCATAGGTAAAACCTATATGAAATCAAAAATTCTCATGAATCGCTACCTAAGCGATACCCTTATCTCATGAATACAACTAAAGGTTCTAGCCTAAAACGTGTATTCCTAGCTCGATTAGCTGGTACTGGAGTATTTGATCCAAATGGAGACCAGGTTGGAAAAGTTAGGGATGCAGTTGCAACTCTTCGTTCCAACAACCAACCTCCAAGAATCTTAGGATTTATTGTTGAAGTTCCACCACGTAAACGAATTTTTGTTCCGATTACACGAGTCACATCAATTAATAATGGGCATGTAATTATTACCGGTTTACTTAATATGCGCAGATTCGAGCCAAGGACTAATGAAATCACTGTTTTATCAGAATTATTAGACCGATCTGTAACGTTAGTTGAAACTAGTGAAAAAGTAACTGTTGAAGATGTTGCTATGGAGTTATCTAAATCTGGTGATTGGTTTATTGAGAAAGTACATATCATGAAGCGCGGCGCCGGACTTCGTAGACGGGGTGCATCAATTACTGTTGAATGGTCAGAGATAACTGGATTTACTATTGGTGAAAGTAACCATGGTGTAACAAATTTACTTGGAACACTTGCTAATTTAAGGGCTGCAGATTTGGCATCAGTTTTACATGATTTAAATATTAAGCGCAGAGTTGAAGTAGCTAGGGCGTTAGATGATGAAAGATTAGCTGATGTGCTTGAGGAGATGGATGAAGCTTCTCGCGTTGAATTATTAGCTGAGTTAGAGGGAGAGCGCGCTGCGGATGTTTTACAGGAAATGGACCCCGACGATGCGGCAGATTTATTACGTGAAGTCGGACAAGAAAGAGCACAAGCATTGTTAGCATTAATGGAGCCAGAAGATGCAGAAGATGTTCAAAGACTTATGCATTATGAGGATTATTCTGCTGGTGGAATGATGACAACTGAACCAATAGTTTTGACTGCCGATTCAACTGTTGCTGAAGCGCTAGCAAGGGTTAGATCCTCGGAGATTTCAGCTGGACTTGCATCTCAAGTTTTTATTTGTCGCCAACCAATTGAAACTCCTACCGGTCGCTTTATGGGAG